>JALOSK010000003.1 GCA_025458465.1 Sandarakinorhabdus sp.
AGAACATGTAGATGATGCCGCCCACGCCCATCACGCTGTTGCGCAGGGCCAGGCTGGCGGAGGTGGCGACCACCTGTTCGATGATCGCGGTGTCCGACGTGATGCGGCTGGCGATTTCGGCCGGTCGGTTTTCCTCGAAGAACACCGGATCAAGCGTGACGAGGTGGCGCTGCACTGCGGTACGCAGATCGGCCACCACGCGCTCGCCGATCCAGGTGACGAAGAAGAAGCGCACGGCCGTCGCAAGGCCCAGCACCAGCACGAGGGCCAGGAAACCGCCAAAGAAGGGCGTGATCGCGGCCGGATCACTGCCCTTCGCAAAGCCGTTGTCCACCACCATCTTGAGACCTTGCGGAATGGCGAGGGTGGACATGGCCGCCACCGCCAGCGCCACCAGCGCTGCCGTCAGTTGCAGCGGATAGGCGCGCGTGAAGCGCCACAACAGCTTGAGGCGGGAGAGTTTTCGCTCTGCCGGCGGGGGCAGGGGCGGTTTCGCCTGCGCTTTCTGGGGACGGGAAGCCATGGCGGCTGATAACAGGCGATGGGGCCCTGCTCAATGGCTGCATCCGGCCTTTGCTGCGGCATGGCAGCGCCACCTTGTGACAATTTCATGTCATTGCGCCGCTTTCATGCGGGACGCGGGCGCTTTTCAGGTTATGCTGCACTTGCGATATGGCAGAGCAACATGATGTGTGCTGCTGTCGCGGGAAAGGTTATCGATGCTGTATACCGCCTATGAAATGCAGCGGTCCTGGCTGGCCGGGGCCGGCATGGCCGCGCAGGCCAGTTCCGATTGGCTGCTCGCCGCCACCAGCCCGTTCGCCTGGTCGCCCGGCGCGCCAGTGATGGCCCGCGCTCTGGAAGTGTTCGCCCACGCCGTGGAGCCGCGCGGCAAGCCCGCCTTCGGTCTCAATTCCACCATGATCTATGGCGAGCCGGTGCCGGTGTCGGAAGAGGTGGTGCTGCGCAAGCCGTTTGGCCAGCTGAAGCATTTCCGGCGCGGTGTGCCGGCGGGGGTGAGCGGCGGCAAGCGCGATCCGCGCGTGCTGGTGGTGGCGCCGATGTCGGGCCACTTCGCCACGCTGCTGCGCGGCACGGTGGAACGCCTGCTGCCCGATCACGACGTGTTCATCACCGATTGGCGCGATGCCAAGCTGGTGCCGCAGTCCGAAGGCCGGTTCGATCTTGAAGACTATGTCGATTACCTGATCGAGTATCTCGAACTGCTGGGGCCTGACACGCACATCATCGCGGTGTGCCAGCCATCCGTGCCGGCGCTGGCGGCGGTCGCGTTGATGAACGCCGATGATCACCCGTGCACGCCGCCCAGCCTGACCATGATGGGCGGGCCTGTGGATACCCGCAAGGCGCCGACGGCGGTGAACGAACTGGCGATGAAGCGCCCCTATGCCTGGTTCGAGCAGATGCCGATCCAGGAGGTGCCGGCGATCTGGCCCGGCGCCGGGCGCAAGGTGTATCCGGGCTTCCTGCAGCTTTCCGGCTTCATGTCGATGAACCTGGCCAACCACATGAAATCGCATTGGGAACTGTTCAAGCACCTGATCGAGGGTGACGAGGATTCGGCCGAGGCCACCAAGGCCTTCTATGACGAATATCGCGCCGTGTGCGACATGACCGCCGAATTCTACCTGCAGACGATCGATCTGGTGTTCCAGCGCCAGGCGCTGGCCACCGGCCAGTTCTTCCACCGCGGACGCCTTGCCGATCCGGCGGCCATCACGAAAACCGCCATCCTCGCCATCGAAGGCGAGCGTGACGATATTTCCGGCCTTGGCCAGACGAGGGCCGCGCTTGACCTGGCGATCAACCTTGCCGACGACAGGAAGGGTTATCACATGGCGGCTGGTGCCGGCCATTATGGCATCTTCAACGGCAGCAAGTGGCGCGATACGATCGCCCCGGTGGTGGAACGCTTCATCCGCGCCCATGATACCGGCAAGGTGGCCCCGGCCCCCTTGCGCGTCGTGGTGCCGCGCCATGTCGAACCCGACGTGCCGCCGGGGGTGGAAGTCGCCTAACCGGCGAGCTTTTCCTCCATCTCGGCCAATTCCAGCCAGCGCAGCTCGGCGGCTTCCAGGTCGCCGCGCAGCCTGTCGAGCTCTGCCGTCAGGCTGGCGAAGCGCTGCGGATTTTTCGCGTAGAGGTCGGGATCAGCCAGCGCGGCCTCGCGCGCGGCGATATCCTGGCCCAGCTGATCAATGCGCCCCGGCAGTTCGGCCAGCGCGCGGGCGTCCTTGTAGCTCAGCTTGCTGGATTTTTTCGGAGCAGACGGGGTGGGCGCTGCGGATGCCCTGGCCTTTCCAGCGGGTACCGCGTCCGCCCGCCGCGCTGCCCAGTCGCTCCAGCCGCCCACGCTCACGTCCCAGCCGCTGCCATCCAGCGCGACGATCATCGTCACCACACGGTCGAGAAAGGCACGATCGTGGCTGACCAGCAGCACCGTGCCGTCATAATCGCCGATCACCTCCTCGATCAGGTCCAGCGTTTCCATGTCGAGATCATTGGTGGGTTCATCCAGCACCATCAGGTTCGATGGCGTCGCGAATTCGCGGGCCAGCAGCAGGCGGGACTGTTCGCCGCCTGACAGCGTTTCGGCCGCGGCATCCAGCACGCCGGCATCGAACAGATAATCCTTCAGGTGGCCGGCGACATGCTTCTTCACGCCGTTCACCTCCAGCCACTCCCCGCCATCGGCCAGCACCTCGCGCACCGTGCGGCCCTTCAGGCGCTGGCGCTGCTGATCGATGATGGTGGGATTCAGCGTGGCGGCGCGGGTGATGGTGCCGGAATCGGGTTCCATCTGCCCCAGCAGCAGCCGGATCAGCGTTGTCTTGCCGGCGCCGTTCGGGCCGATGATGCCGATCCGGTCACCCTTGCGGACGCGCAGCGAGAAATCCTTCAGCAGCACGCGATCGCCCAGCGTGAGCGAGATGTTCTTCGCATCGATCAATATCTTCGAACCCGGATCCTCGGCCTGCGTGGCGATGCGCGCCACCGTGGGCCCGCTGTCCAGCGCGCGGCGGGTCTGCCGCAATTCCAGCAGCTTGTTCAGGCGGCCCATGTTGCGCTTGCGCCGGGCGGTGACGCCGCGTTGCAGCCAATGTTCTTCGGCGCGCAGCTTCGTGTCCAGTCGCTGGCGGGTGCGTTCCTCCTCGGTCGCGACCTGTTCGGCCCAGGCCTCGAAGCCGCCAAACCCCACTTCGGCGCGGCGCAGCGTGCCGCCATCCAGCCACAGGCAGTTTTTCGTCAGGCGGGTGAGGAAGGCGCGATCGTGGCTGATCACCACCAGCGCGCAGCGGCTGCGTTCCAGCCAGCCTTCCAGCCATTCGATGGCCGCGATATCGAGATGGTTGGTCGGCTCGTCCAGCAGCAGCAGATCGGGCGCATCGGCCAGCACGCGCACCAGTGCGGCACGGCGGCGTTCCCCGCCCGATGCGGTGGCAGCGATGCGTGCCATGTCCATGCCAAGTTGATCGGCCAGGGCTGCCACCTGGTGCGGCTCCGCGCCGCCGGCCAGCGCATAATCCCCCAGGGTGGCAAAGCCGGCCAGTGGCGGATCCTGTTCCAGCCGGCCGATCCGCAGCCCGCTGGCGGTGGCCCGGCGGCCTTCGTCGAACGCCAGGCTGCCGTCGATGATCTTCAGCAGGGTCGATTTGCCGGCGCCGTTGCGCCCGATCAGCGCCACGCGGTCGCGCGCATCGATGGTGAGGGACAGATCGCGGAACAGCCAGTCGGCGCCGGTTTTCAGGCCGATGCGTTCAAGGGTCAGGATGGGTTCGGGCATGGCGCCTGCCACTGGCCGGCTTTCGGCCGGCTGGCAAGTGCGGCATCCACCGTGGTTGCGCCAGACGCGTGCATGGGGCAAAACCGCAGCAGCCCCGGCGGGTGCAATGCCAAGCCGCGTTCAGGCGAAGTTCAAGCGCGCCGGGTGATGGAGACACGGTGAAGATGCCTTTTCAGGGCCGGTTCGGCCAGGAGCGAGCGAAGCTGGAAATGCGTATGCGTGCCACCTTGTTGATCACGGCCGGTCTGGCACTGGCCGCGCCCGCGCAGGCGCTGCGCGGCCCGAATGACGTGCGCGACATGGTGCGCGCCGGTGAAATCATGCCCTTCGAGGTGATCCAGCGCCGCGTGATGCAGGAAAACCAGGGTGAATATATGGGATCGCAGTTCGATGAGGGCTCGCGCGTTTATCGCTTCCGGTTCCTGCGGGATGGCAATCTGATCAACGTCGATGTCGATGCCCGCACCGGGCAGCCGCTGGGGCAGCCGTCGCGTCGTCGCCAGAGTTACTGAGACGCGGCCTGCGGTGGTTGCGCTGTTGCGGCATTTTTTGCGCCACGCTTGACAGTGGCGGCCCTGGGGCCGAAGGCGCGCCTCGATTGAAGAACGGAGCCTGAGCGGATCATGCGGATCCTGGTGGTTGAAGACGAACCCAATCTGAACCGGCAGCTGAAACAGGCGCTGGAACAGGCCGGCTATGCCGTGGATGCGGCCGAGGATGGCGAGGAAGGCCATTATCTGGGCGCCAACGAAGCCTATGATGCCGTGATCCTCGATCTGGGCTTGCCCGAGGTTGATGGCCTGACGGTGCTGGAACGCTGGCGCCGGGAAGGCCGTGTCATGCCGGTTCTGGTGCTCACGGCGCGGGACAGCTGGTCCGACAAGGTGGCCGGCCTTGATGCCGGTGCCGACGATTATCTTGCAAAGCCATTCCAGACCGAGGAACTGATTGCCCGCCTGCGGGCGTTGATCCGCCGGGCTGCCGGCCAGGCGACTTCGGAACTGGTGGCTGGCGATGTGCGGCTGGATGGCCGTTCGGGCCGGGTGACGCTGAACGGCCAGCCGGTGAAGCTGACCGCGCAGGAATTCAAGCTGTTGTCCTACCTCATGCACCACAAGGGCAAGGTGATCAGCCGCACCGAACTGATCGAGCATATCTATGATCAGGATTTCGATCGTGATTCCAACACGATCGAGGTGTTCATCACGCGCATCCGCAAGAAGCTGGGCGCCGATCTGATCCTGACCACGCGCGGCCTTGGCTACAGTCTCAACGACCAGATCTGAGCCGCCGGACGCGGCGGCATCGGTGCCAGCGCCCGTGCGGGCCAGCAGCGGCCGCTCGCTGCGCTTCCGGATGATCCTGATTGCTGCGGTGTGGATCAGCGCGCTGCTGGCGCTGGGCGGCTATGCCCTTGATCGCGTGCTCGATGAAACGCTCACCAGCAGCTTTGATGAACAGCTGGCCAACAATCTCAACGCCATGATCAACGCCACCGCGCTTGATGAAGCCGGCGAGGTCAAGCTGCTCAGGCCATTGGGGGATCAGCGCTTTTCCGAACCCTATTCGGGCCTCTACTGGCAGGTTTCAGGCGGCGGACAGGCGCCGTTTCCGTCGCGCAGCCTGTGGGATCGGCAACTGAAGCTGCCCGGCAATGCCGATGGCTGCCGCCAGCCTTGCCGGTATGAAAGCGGCGAGTTTCCCGGCGAGCGCCTGCGCGTGATCGGTCGCAGCGTGCGGCTGCCGGGGGTGGCGCAGCCCTTCTTCTTCCAGGTTGCGCAATCCAGCCGGGACCTTGATCGGCAACGGGCGCGCACCCGTTCGATCCTGTTCTGGTCGCTTTCGGTGCTGGGGCTGGGCCTCATTGGCATGGCCGGCCTGCAATCCACCTATGGCCTGGCGCCCTTGCGCCGGGTTTCCAATGCCATCGTGGCCATTCGTTCCGGGCGCGCCAGGCGCGTGGAAGCCGAGTTTCCGGTGGAGGTTGAACCGCTGGTTGCCGAGATCAACGAGTTGCTGGAGCAGAGCGAAGCGCAGTCCGAAGCGGCGCGGCGCCACGCCGGCAATCTCGCCCATGCCCTGAAAACGCCGATGAGCGTGCTGGTGGGCGAGGCGCGAGGGCGCGATGATCCGCTGGCCCGGGCTGTCGAGGCGCAGGTGCAGGTGATGCGCCGCCACGTCGATCACCAGCTGGCGCGGGCCCGTGCCGCCGGCCGCCGCACGGCCTCCACGGCGCGCACACCGGTTTGGCCGGCGGTGGAAGCCATCGTGCGCACCGTGTCGCGCATCCACCAGGGCCGTGTGGTGATCGATATCGATGGCGACCGGGAAGCCGCCTTCCGCGGCGAACGCCAGGATCTTGAAGAGATGGTGGGCAATCTGGTGGACAATGCCGCGCTGCATGGCGGCGGCCGCGTGTTCGTCACCATCGCCCGGGCTGGCCCGATGATCGAGATCATGGTGGAGGATGACGGGCCCGGCATTCCTGCCGAAAAGCGCAGCCGCCTGTTTGCGCGCGGTGAGCGGCTGGATACCGACAAGCCCGGCACCGGCCTTGGCCTGGCGATCGTCAAGGATGTTGCCGAGCTTTATGGCGGCGATGTCACCCTGGCAGATTCGGAGGATCTGGGCGGCCTGCTGATCAGCCTGCGATTGCCGGCCGCCGATTGATTCAGGTGCGCGCCGCCTGATGGTGGCGGATCACTTCATCGATGATGAAGCGCAGGAACTTTTCCGAAAACTCCGGATCGAGATTGGCGCTGGCGGCAAGCGACCGCAGCCGTGCGATCTGTTGCGCTTCCCGGCCCGGATCGGCCGGTGGCAGGCCGGTTTCCGCCTTGTAGCGGCCCACGGCCTGGGTGATCTTGAAACGTTCGGCCAGCATGAACACCAGGGCAGCATCGATGTTGTCGATGCTTTCGCGATAGGCTTCGAGAACCGCGTCAGACACTTGCCCGTCCTTCTTCTGGCCGCACCGGGGCAGAGGATGTCGCCCCTGTCATTCTTTGCGGCACAGCGGCGCGGGGAGCAAGGCCGCGCTTGCACGCACGCACGGCTGCGCTATGGGAAGGGCCGTGATCGCAACCGTGCACACCCTTCGTCCTGGCCGAGAGCCATCCATGCAGGCGCTGATGAATCTCACGGCGCCGGGCCTGAATGCCGTCAACCACGTCATTCTGGATCGCATGCAGTCGCCAGTGGCCCTGATCCCGGAACTGGCCGGCCATCTGATTGCCGGCGGCGGCAAGCGGCTGCGCCCGATGCTCACCCTGGGGTGCGCCAGCCTGCTGGGCTATGAAGGCACCCGCCATCACCGGCTGGCCGCTGCCGTGGAGTTCATTCACACGGCCACATTGCTGCACGATGACGTGGTCGATGCATCCGGCCTGCGGCGCGGCAAGGTCACGGCGAACGCGCTTTATGGCAACCCGGCCAGCGTGCTGGTGGGGGATTTCCTGTTCAGCCGTGCCTTCGAACTGATGGTGGAGGATGGGTCCTTGCGGGTCCTCAAGATCCTCTCCCGCGCGTCGGCTGTGATCGCGGAAGGGGAGGTGGCGCAGCTGACCGCCCAGCGTGACGTGTCCACCACCGAGGATCGTTATCTGGACATCATCAGCGCCAAGACGGCGGCGCTGTTCTCTGCTGCCTGCCAGATCGCTGGCGTGGTCGCCGAACAGGATGAGAAGCTGGAAGACGCGCTGGCCAGCTATGGCCGCGATCTGGGCATCGCTTTCCAGCTGGTGGATGATGCCATCGATTATGTCTCCGATGCCGCCACCATGGGCAAGAATGCCGGGGATGATTTCCGCGACGGCAAGATCACGCTGCCGGTGATTCTGGCCTATGCCCGCGGCAGCGAGGATGATCGCGAATTCTGGCGCCGCGCCATGACCGGCCGAGCCAATGGCGATGCCGAACTCGCCCGCGCCGGAGAGCTGCTGCACAGCACCAAGGCGGTGGCCGACACGATGGCGCGGGCCCGCCATTATGGCCAGCGTGCCATCGACGTGCTGGCCAATTTCCCCAACGGCCCGGCGCGCGCCGCGCTTACCGAAACGGTCGAATTCGCCATCGCCCGGGCTTATTGAGCCCCGGCGCCCCTTGCCTGCGGCGGCGTGTCGCGGCAAAAGGGGGCATGCACGCGCGCCTCTATCAACGCCCCAAGCACGCCCTGCAATCGGGCCGCGCCCGCACCGGCGAATGGCTGCTGGAGTTCGAGCGGGATGATCGGCTGCGCGCCGATCCGCTCACCGGCTGGGCCGGCAGCGGCTTCACTGCCGGGCAGATCCAGTTGCGCTTTGCCAGCAAGGAGGCCGCGCTGGCCTATGCGCAGGCCAACGGGCTGGAGGTTGAAATCGTGCCACTTGGTCCAAGAACGCTGAAAATCCAGGCCTACGCCGACAATTTCCGCTGACGGGTGAGGGGCAATGCGCTCCACCTTCGCCAGCGCCACGGTGCGTCTCTATCGCCTTGATGAAGGTGATCCGGTGGCCGAAACCTTGTTCTATGGCCCGCTGTCGGACGCGCTGGCCATCGCTGCCGCCCAGCCCGCCGAGGTGCAGGCCAGCCTGTGGATCGCGACCGACAATGATGTCGCCCATTATCTCGATCTGGCCGGCGACTAGCGCTGGATTTTCCCGGCCAACCCCGGCATTGCCGGTGCAACGCGCCCATAGCTCAGCTGGATAGAGCACGTGCCTTCTAAGCTCGGGGTCGCAGGTTCGAGTCCTGCTGGGCGCGCCACCCGCTCCGCTTCTCGGCCCGGGTGCCGTTGCACCGTCATTGGGCAGGCCTGATGGGCCTGTGCCGCGGTCAATCCGATGACGATGTCAGCGCGTCACCTGATTGCAATTCGGCAGGCCGCCGCCTTGTGGCGCGCGCAGGCCTGTCCCGGACCGCCGCCCTGCAAGCGCCGGCGGTGCGGGCGAACGCTGCAAGACATGCGTCACGGCCGCATACGCGCCGCGCATGCCTTGATCGGATCCCTTAGCCGATGGTGCCCTGGACCTTCATGTCCTGATCCACGGTCAGGCTCTGTTGCTTGAGCGGCAAATCCCGAAACCACGACATCGGGCTGGCGGCATTCGTAAAGAATGATCCGATCTGTGCCGGCACGGCAATCCCGCCACCGTTGACAATGGCTTTGGCAACCAATGCTGGTGTCACCAATATCTCGGCTTCAACGAGACCAAGCATGATACCGATCAGTGCCGCTGCCGTGCCTTCGGTCAGCACCATTGCGATGGCCGACACGATTGACACCACAATGGGAGCAATGACCCCGGTTTCCTTCAGCCAGTCGGGCGCGTCCACGTCCGGGTCGCTGTTCGTCGGCGTGCCTGCCATTACGAACAGGAAGTTGCCATCTGGCTGGATCTGCAGGTCGTAGGACGTCGAACTCGTCATCGTGACGGTGGCGACATCGATCGATGCGATCGAGACCTGGCAATGCACGCTGGCCTTGATCGTGAATCGGTTGCCCGTGCGCCTCACCTCGAGATCGGTCAGGTTGACCGTCATCGGTGCTTCCAGCTTCAGGCTTCCGGTGGTGATAAGCTTGTACCCGGCCACGGCTATCAGGCCGAGCACGGCAAACGGCACGCTCGGCGGCAGGGCAATTGATCCGGCAAAGATGCCGTACATGGGGCTGAGATCGATGGTAGCGCCGCCAATTGGAATCCAGCCCGAGCCCGGCCGGATCCGCACCGCGCCGCCGGCTTCGTCAACCTCCAGATGCTGCGCCTCAACGTCTCTCAACTGGTCTGACGTGAAGGGGCTGGGTGGCTTGAACAGGCCGTTCGCCAAGCCCGGAAATAGAACGGTGCGTGTGAACTTGCGGCCTGACAGCAGGAAGGCGGCATCATTGCCCTTGGTCAGGGCGGTGCCGTCGAACGTGGCGACTGGAACCGGATTGCCCTGCACGAACGGCTGGGTCATCGTCACCACGGCCAGGATGCTGCCCTTGTCGCTGTCGCCATCAAGGGTTCCGCCCGATATGCAATGCCGCACTTCCACAGGTGAAAGTCCGGGCATCTTGGCGACGCCCGGTGCCTGCAGGTCCACAACGCCCACCACATGCCTGAGCAGATCGGGATCCTCGCTCAGCGCCTGGCTTACGGCGGCTGCAATGATGGCCTTCCATTTGGGCGGGAGATCGGCGCCCGTGACGATGGCATTGCGCAGGCAATCTTCCGGCGCGATCACGATCTTCACCTGATGATCGTCCTCCAGCCGTTCCAGATTGGCCGTGCCAACAATGCGAACCAGGCCAACGCCATGATTGTCATTGTCTGAGACGGAGTTGTCGATGATCGTCCCGTGGTTGAGCTCGATGGCAATCCTGGTCCTGGTGCCGGATATCGCCGGGTCTCCGACCAGATGGATCGATTGTACGGGTGACCAATAATGTCCCAACGCCGTCTGGCCTTCCAGCTGCGGCAATTTCACGGCGCCTGACGCGACTTGCTTGTCAAGGAGCTGGTTGAGCTTGTCGATGCGCACGGCGTAGACCGTGTCCCAGCCGGCGGTGGATGCGGACATGCGCTTTCTCCTTCGTGGTCTGGTGGTTACGGTTTCGGTGCCAATTCGAGCAGCAGTCCCCCCGCAAAGCGCGCGCTGATGGGGCGGAGACCGAGGGGCGCCACAAAGCCATAGTCCGGCAGGACCTTGTCCATGACGGCGTCGAACGGTGGCAGGGCACGAATCCAGTCAGCTTCGACATCGGCAATCCGTTCAGGGAGCCAGGTGATGAACCGGATCTCGCCTTGCACGATGATGTCCAGCAGACCGGCCAGCAGCCGGGCGGCAAGGCGGGAGATTCCCAGCGATTCCTCGGCCGCCCCAGGCACGAACTTACCGATCAGGGCAGCGATGATCGTGCCCACGATCTGAACCAGCGCCTGACCTCCGATCAGCCAAAGGCTTTCGTCCTTTTCGGTAATGACCTGTGGCGGTTCCTTGTTGGCCAGCATGAAATGCATTTTCGACGGATCGTCCGGCGATGGTACCACCTTCACGGTCATCCGTTCGATCAACTGCATGTTGATGGTCTCGATCCGTGCGGGTCCAATCGAGATGTCGAATGCGGCCTGGTCGATCATCAACAGCAGGGTCTCGGTCTCCATCCGCACATGAAGTGCGCCCGGTTCGATTGCGCCCTTGTAGACTGGGCCGTCCTTGCCTCGCGATACGGACAGTGTGAGTGCAATGGCGTTGGTGATCTCCACGCCGTCCGAAACGGGGAAGTCATGCTGCGCCGTATCCGCCGCGGTTCCGAACGCCGCTGCGAGCGCCGGGGCGATCAGCGCGGACAGAAACAACGAGGCCGAGATCATGTACGCGGCGTCAACATCGGCCGACAGGATTTCCGGAGACAGTGCGATCTGTGCGCCGGTCACATCATCGGACCGGGTTCTTGCGAGCACGGCCACAGCCTTGTCGGACACTGCCTTCCTCGTCGGCGCCACAGCCATGACCGCGCCCGACAGCCGGGTGGCTTTCGCGACGTACCAATCATCCTTTTCAATGCCGGTGGCTTTGGCAGTCATGCTGGCGAACAGCGGATCGAAAAGGGGCCTTGCTGCTTCCGTTGCGAACCACGTCTGCAGAACATATTCCACCACGGCCTGCACACCCGCATCGTTCGATGTGGCCTCCACGCTCACGCTCGCCCAGGGCTGGACGCTGCCCGGCGGGCTGTTCTTGAGCAACAGCATGTTGGCGGTAACGGAACAGGTTCCAAGGAACGGGGCCGCCGTTTCCGGTGTGACCTTCGTGTTCAGCAGCGGCGCAGACAGGTCGAACTCGGCGCCATAGACATCGTTCAGGCTGAAGGGCCCGAACGACCAATCAACCCAGGTGTCGTCCTTTCCCACCCCATTGTAGTCGAACCCGATGCGGAAGGGGCCGCTGGCAGCCATGGATTCGATGCGGTTGAACAGGTCAAGCCGCAGGGCGAACACCGTGTCCCACCCGTATGTCTCAATCGGAACCGGGATCGCGGCCGGAACCGAACCACCGCCACCGCCGGTCATGGCGTCTCCAGCCTCACGGCCATCAAGACGCCGTTTGCAAAGCTGGCCCTGGTCGCCACGAACTTGGTGCGGCCACCTTCAGGCCAGTTGAGCCGGCTCAGTGCAGCGTCCAGCAGCGGGTCCAGCGAAGGCACCTCGCTGATGTCGCTATCCTTCAGCTTGGTCACAAGATAGGGAATAACGGCCACGGCACCACCGGCGATCACGCCTGCGGCACCAACCACGACGCGTGCCCATATCTTCGCTGATCGTTCGCTCAGCTTCAGCACGTTCTGGAAGAAGCCCTTGGGGGTCCACACTGCCAGTGCGCCCAACAACAGGGCAATCACGATGCCGCCCACGATTGTGCCGATGGTCATGCTATCGCTGTTGTGCTTGCTCAGGGAAATCTGCGGATCAACCGAGTTCAGGGCGAAATTGCTGGCGTTTGCGGGGGCGGGAAGCTGCAGCAGGCTGAGCTCCATCTGTTCCCGGATCGTCGCATCGATGAACACCGTGTCGACATCGGTGGCGATCGTCATCGGTTCCAGCGTCATGTGCAGGAACCGACCGTCCAGCCAGCATTTGAGCTTGCCGGCGTCGATGGTGCATTTCCGGGGTGTGCCACCAACATCAAGCGTCGCGGCAAGGGGTACCCGGTTGGTCACCGATGCGTCATCGCTGTCCAGTGTATAGTTGTTGATGAAATCGCCCTGGTGGTCGTCGGCATATGTGGCCGCGACGGCAGGGCCGAACAGGTTTTTCATCACCAACGCGCGGGACATGAAGAAGCCGGCTTCCGCATTGGCGGGCAGCGCCAGTGGCGACAGTTGCAGTCGCCCCGGTTCGGCCGTGTTGCTGCCGGCAACAAGTGTCATGATGCCAATGGCCTTCGTGCTGCCATCGGCCATCAGCCCACCGGCAAATCCCAGCTTTCTTGGCTGCAGCCACGGCACCGAGGAGCCGATGTCCGACGTCATGTCCAGTGCCAGCAGCTCCTTGCTGAACAGCGCGGCCGCGGCTGGATCATTATTGAACCAGTCCTGCAGGACCGTGGCCAGCGCCAAGCGATTGCTTGGACCGAAGGCCGGTGGCGTCACCATCGTGACATCCGCCCATTGCCCTTCGGTCACTGCCAGCAGTTGGCCGGTTGTGTCGTTGAAAATGGCTTCGAAGGTCACCTTGCAGGCATAGCCTGGCCCGTCGAGCATATGCTCCACAGGGGCCTGACCGGTGGCCGTCACGGTCAGCTTCGAGCCAGCGCCGAAGTGCATCGTGACCTCGATGCTGCCCCCTCCGGTCACATCCGAGATCTGCCATTGGCCAAAGCTCCAGTTCAGCGTCGTCGTGCCGATGGAGGTCGGTATGGTATCGCTGTAGGGGCCATTGACCGGCATGGTTGCCAGGATGCGATTGGCCGCATCGATCTTCATGGCGAAGACCGTGTCCCAGCCATAGGTTTCAGGGAATTCCGTCGCGACACTCGCCATGGGGCACTCCATTGAAGACGCAGGAAAGGGGCTGGGGGGATACCCCCAGTTCGTCGTGTTCGACCGTTGATTACGGACGCGAAGCGCGGTTCAAACCTGCCGCGCCGGGAGGGAGGCGATCGCGTGTGATCGCCGCAGCCCTGCGCCGACCAAGCCAAAGCCGCACAGCATCATGGCCCAGCTTGCCGGTTCCGGAATGCCGCCCGGTGGCGGTGTGACGGACGCCGTCTCCAGCCGGAAGTGCATCGCCTTTCCGTCCGTCGTGATGCCGAAATCCGCCTGGTATGGAATTGTGCCAACGCTGGAGGCGAACACGTCGAAGCCCACGGTGCCAATGGCACTGTTGGTGAAGGTTGCCGGCTTGCTGGCAAGCCATGCTGCACCGCCCTGGCTGCCGGTCAGCGCGAGGACCAGGAAATAGGTTCCCGGATCAAGATCAAGCCCCGAAAGCAGGGGCGAGATGGGCGTGGCGATGTCGTAGTCAAGAACGCGCTGCACATTCGCAAAGGTCGCCGTTGGGCCGATATCATCCTTCAACAGCAGAATAGTGCCGGTGCAATTGGCGCAGAACAGGTCAGCATAGAGATTGGCGTTTGAAATCGCTGACGATAGCGTGAAGGAGATGCCGGCGGCCTGCCCTGGCGCGAGTTCCTGGGCCAGCGCCCCATCGCCTCCGACGCCGACGATTGTCGTGGCTGCATTCGCCGTTGCACTGACGCCAAGTACTGCAAATGCCGCTGCCGAAAAAACTGCGAATTTCAGCGATGTTCCGAATGCCGTCATGCAATGACTCCCGATATGCAAAGACTACTCGCCTGTGCACAGAGCGCCACATCGTTAACCTTGTGTCAATCAAATTGAAAATAGATATGAAAAATGGCGAGACATGTATCGCCGACAGTCTCTGACATGGCGTGAATGCTGACGCCCATTGGTGGCCGCAACGCACGGCCGATTTTTGAACCTGCGTTCCGGCGGACCGAGGAAATTGCTGGCCGCCGGCGTGCGGCTGGCCAAGCCTGCGCCATCAAGGCTCGCGACGGCTCATGAAGGCCAGGCGTTCGAACAGCATCACGTCGGCCTCGTTCTTCAGAAGCGCACCGTGCAGCGGCGGGATCAGCGATTTGGTGTCGCGGTTGCGCAGCACGTCCACCGGCAGATCCTCGTGCATCAGCAGCTTCAGCCAGTCGAGCAGCTCCGACGTGCTGGGCTTCTTCTTCATGCCCGGCACTTCGCGCATGTCGAAGAAGATGTTCAGCGCCTCGCCCACCAGGGCGCGCTGGATGTTGGGGAAGTGGACGCGCACGATGGACTCCATCGTCTCGCGGTCCGGGAACTTGATGTAGTGGAAGAAGCAGCGGCGCAGGAACGCGTCCGGCAGTTCCTTCTCGTTGTTGCTGGTGATGATGACGATCGGGCGCTGCGTCGCCTTGATGCGCTCGCCGGTTTCATAGACATCGAATTCCATGCGATCGAGTTCGGTGAGCAGATCGTTGGGAAATTCGATGTCGGCCTTGTCGATCTCGTCGATCAGCAGCACGGGCAGCTTTTCGGAGGTGAACGCCTCCCACATCTTGCCGCGCCTGATGTAGTTGGCAATGTCGCTCACGCGCGGATCGCCCAGCTGGCTGTCGCGCAGGCGGCTCACCGCGTCATATTCATACAGGCCCTGCTGGGCCTTGGTGGTGGACTTCACGTTCCACTCGATCAGCGGGGCATCGAAGGCGGCGGCGATCTGCGCGGCCAGCACTGTCTTGCCGGTGCCGGGCTCGCCTTTCACCAGCAACGGCCGGCGCAAGGTGACGGCGGCGTTGACCGCCACCTTCAGATCATCGGTGGCCACATAGCCGGAAGTGCCTTCGAAACGCATCGTCCATTCCCCTTCGTGACCAAGGCGTAAAGGCGCCCGCCGCCGGTTGCAATCCTGTCATTGTGCAAAGGGCGAGGAGCCTGCCATAAGCCATTCAAACAGTTGATTCGGGGGAAGTTGTCATGCGTCGTTCGTTCCATCTGGCGATTGCCGGGGCCTTGCTGGCGGCCACCGCTGCGCCAGCGCTCGCGGCGCCATCGGCGCTCATCAAGTGCGATGGCTATGGCCGTCGGCAGACGCCTGGCGAGCAGGTGGGGCGCGGCATCCTGATTCTGGGCACGCTGGGCCTCTTCGGCAGCGCCGAGCGGGATCAGCCGTCCGCCCGCCTGAAGGGCGATGAAGCCATCGCTGCCTGCACCGAAGCCCTCACCGACAGCCGCACCACCGGCAACCCGGTGCGCCGCGCCGAGGTGCTGTTGATGCGCGCCGGCCGCCAGTTCGAGATGGGCCGCTTTGAAGAGGCCATCGCCGATGCGCGCGCTGCCCGCAGCGTGGAGTTGACTCCGCTGGTGCGCTCCCATTTTGACCGCAACGTTGGTGCCGGCACCATCATGCTGGAGGCGCTGGCCCGCCTGTCGCAGGACCGGCAGGCCGAAGCCGAGCAATTGGCCTTCCAGGCCGCCAATGCGCGTCCGGAAGGCACGTTCATGGCCGAGGAAGCGCTGCGCATCATGCAGCTGACACCCCTCATCACGCCGGACGAGCGGGCGCTGCTGGACCGCTTGTGGCGCATGATGCCCAATGTGCAACCGGCTGCGCATCATGAAGGGGCCGGTGATTGGGCCGCAGCTGCGGCGAGCCTGAAGCAGCTGGCGGCGATGTCGAGCAAGCCAGGCGTGGGCCTGCTGGCGCGCATGGCCGCCGTGCAGGCGCTGGCTGGCGAGAATGACGGCGCCGCCGCCACGCTGGCCCGGGTGGCGCAGGACCTTGATGAACTGGCCGCGCAGGCCCAGACCATGACGCCGGAAAAGGCGCAGACAGCGCGCTCGCAGATCGCCAATGCCGATGAACTCGTGCAGTTGGCGAGGGCGCAGCTGGCGCTCAACGGGGGCGACCTGGAAGCGGCGAAAGGCCATCTCGCCGGGCGGCCGCGCTGGCTGGCGCCGGCGGCGATTGCCGCCCCCATCATCAGGAACGTGCAGGCCAAGGCGGGCAGCGGCGCGGCACCGGGCATCGATCCGGCCAAGATGCTGGCCGATGCCGCCAAGGTGCGGCGCGATGGCCTGACCGGGAAGGGCGTGCTGAACCTTGCGACCGTGCTGCTGCCGCGCTGGGAAGACCCGGACGTGGCGCAGGATCTGGCCAAGACGATGCTGCCGACATCGAAGATCATGCAGCCCAAGCCGGTGCGGGATGGCGCGGCGACCAGCATTCTGACCGCCCGCACCATGGCGTCGGATACCGCGCACGAGGCCTTGCTGCTGGCCGCCGCCCGCGCCGCGGCCGCCAAGGGGCAGGACCGGTTTGCCGTGATCTTCCAGTTCGTGCTGCCCACCACCGCGCGTGAGGGCCTGGCCAACCGGCTGGGCATGATCGAATTCGTCACCCCGGCCGACAAGTTGTTCCAGGGACAGGAAAATCGTGCGCTGAAGGTGGCCGATATCGAGGCTGCGCTGGGCGAACGTTACCGGGTGCCGGAACCGCCGAAACGCTGAACTGCGCGCACGCCCGGTTCAGCGATAGGCGTAGATAACCTCGTTGGTTTCGCCGCCAACGAAGCCCATCATCTGGCCCTTGCTGTCGGCCGACTGGCTGGCAAGCCGCGGCTTGCCATCCGGGCCCATGCGATAATCGCTGACCTGTTCGAAATTGGTCACCTTGATCATCATGTTGAGCTTGAAATCTTCCCTGGCCCGCACCTTGAGCCGGGCCACCCAGGGCTTGCCATCGGTGGTGGTGATCACCGCTTCGCCCGATAGGTGCGATGAGATATCCGCCTTGTCGGTGTGCACGGATCCGGGCGGCAGCACCGGGATTTTCAGCACCTTGCGGCCATTTTCATCCACGCTCACATCAGCTGCGGCCGCAAGCAGGGCGGCCATGCGGTGATAGCCGGGTACCGGCGTGACCGCAGTGGCCTTGCGAAATGTCTTGAGCTGGCCGGCGGTCGGTGCGTTGCCGTTCACGCTGACCAGCGTCCAGCGCTGGCCATCCCAGCGTTCCACCGTCACCGTCTTGTTCTTGATGCCGGGGCCGCGGCGGATGGCGGTTGTGGTGCGTTCAAAGGCGATGCCGGCCGGATCACAGGCGCGGGCTTCATCGATGATGGCCTCGCGCAGCGGTTCCAGACGGAACTCGGCGGCGGGCGCGGCCGCACTCAGCAGGCCCGCCAGCAGCGGCACGAAGATCAGACGCCCCCTTGTCATCGAGCCAACCCATATCTCATCGCGACAATCCGTCACAAGCGGTCATCCCGCAAACCGAAACGGCCCCGCGTCGATTGACGCGAGGCCGTTGCATTGCAGCATCACCCGTTACCAGGTGATGAATGACTGGATTGATCAGACGTCGAGGAAGCTGCGCATCTTGCGGCTGCGCGACGGATGCTTGAGCTTCCTGAGCGCCTTGGCCTCGATCTGGCGGATGCGTTCGCGGGTCACGCTGAACTGCTGGCCCACTTCCTCCAGCGTGTGATCGGTGTTCATGCCGATGCCGAAGCGCATGCGCAGCACGCGCTCCTCACGCGGGGTGAGG
>JALOSK010000159.1 GCA_025458465.1 Sandarakinorhabdus sp.
GGCACCAAGCTGTTTCCATCGGGCGTCGCCGCCATCACCACCAGTCTGCTGGCGGTGCTGAAGGCCGGCGACGAATTGCTGGTGACCGACAGCGCCTATGAACCTAGCCGCACCTTTGCCGATCATCTGCTGGCCCCGCTGGGCATTGCCGCCCGCTATTATGATCCGCGCTGCGGCGCCGGAATCGCCGATGTGATGTCGGAAAAAACCCGGGCCATCCTGCTGGAATCGCCGGGTTCCCTGTCATTCGAGATCCAGGATCTGCCGGCCATCACCCGGGTTGCGCGGGCGCGTGGCATCACCACCATCATCGACAACACCTGGGCCACACCGCTGCGCCTGCAGCCGCTGGCACTGGGTGTCGACATCAGCATCCAGGCGCTGACCAAATATGTCGCTGGCCATAGCGATCTGCTGATGGGCAGCGCCACCGCGACCCCGGAACTGTGGCCGCGCCTGAAAGCCGCCGCCTATCGGCTGGGCCACCATGTAGGGGCTGATGATTGCGCGCTGGTGCTGCGCGGCCTGCGCACGCTGGCGCTGCGGCTTGATCGGCACGAACAATCGGCGCTGGCCATTGCGCGCTGGCTGGAATCCCATCCAGCCGTGGACCGCGTGTGGCACCCGGCCCTGCCCTCCCACCCGGATCATGCGCTTTTCAAGCGGGATTTCGCCGGCGCCACCGGCCTGTTCGCCATCGTGCTGAAACAGGGCAGCCGGCCGCACACCGCCGCCCTGATCGACGGGCTTCGGCATTTCGGCATCGGCTTTTCGTGGGGCGGCTATGAATCGCTGGTGCTGCCGGTGGAGCTTGATCGCATCCGCACCGCCACCCGGACAGATCTGCCCGGCCCGATCATCAGGCTGTCCATCGGCCTTGAGGACGTGGACGATCTGATTGCCGATCTCGATGCCGGGCTGGCGCGCTATCAGGCGCAGTTCTAGTCAACATCCTCCACGTCCACCGTCTCGCCGGTCACGCGCTGTGACAGGGCGGCGGCCATGAACGGATCCAGTTCGCCGTCCAGCACGTCGCCCGGGCTGGTGGAGGTGACGCCGGTGCGCAGATCCTTCACCAGCTGATAGGGCTGCAGCACATAGGAACGGATCTGGTGCCCCCAGCCGATATCGGTCTTGCTGGCTTCGGTCTTGGCAGCTTCGGCCTCGCGGATGGCGAGTTCGCGTTCATACAGGCGCGCCTTCAGCATCTTCATCGCGGTGGCGCGGTTCTTGTGCTGGCTGCGTTCGGATTGGCAGGCCACCACCACCCCGGTGGGAATGTGAGTGATGCGGATGGCACTGTCGGTGGTGTTGATGTGCTGGCCGCCGGCGCCCGATGCGCGATAGGTGTCGATGCGCAGATCGGCTTCCTTGATCTCGATCTCGATATCGTCGTCCACCTGCGGATAGACCCACACGCTGGCAAAGCTGGTGTGGCGCCGCGCGGCGCTGTCATAGGGGCTGATGCGCACCAGCCGGTGCACGCCGCTTTCGGTCTTGGCCCAGCCATAGGCCTGGGCGCCCTTCACCAGCAGGGTGGCGTTCTTGATGCCGGCCTGTTCACCGGCATTGAAATCGATCATCTCCACCTTGTAGCCGTGGGCTTCGGCCCAGCGCTGGTACATGCGCAGCAGCATGGACGCCCAGTCCTGGCTTTCGGTGCCGCCAGCGCCGGAGTTGATTTCGATGTAGGTGTCGTTGTTGTCGGCCTCGCCCGACAGCAGCGCCGCCACCTTGTCCTTCTCGGCCTTGGCGGCCAGCGACTTCAGGGCGGCGACACCATCGTCGGCCATCGCCTCGTCACCCTCGGCTTCGGCCATCTCGATCAGCTCGACCGTGTCGTTCAGGTCGCGCTCGATCTCGCGGGTGGCGGTGATGGCCTCGTCCAGACGGCGGCGCTCGGTCATCAGGGCCTGCGCGGCCTTGGGATTGTCCCACAGCTTCGGGTCTTCAACCCGCGCGTTCAGTTCATCGAGACGGCGAAGGGCGCGATCCCAGTCAAAGAAACCTCCTCAGCAGGTCGAGCGCCTGCTTGATCTGGAGGGCGGCATTTTCGGCTTCGGCTCTCATGGCCCTGCCGATAGAGGCGCAGGCCCGGGCTTGCAAGATGGCGCGTCAGTAAATGCCGCCGGCCTGTTCCAGGAACTGCGCGTCCGACCGCACACGCCCGCCACGCTCACCGCCGAAACCGTCATCGGCGCGGTTCACCCGGCGTGGTTCGCTCTCGGGTTTGAAGGCTTCCCAGATCACCGCCGGGCGGTTGCCGCCATCGGGCCACATGCCGAACACCCGGGTGCCGGTGCGGCGGTTGATGCGCACCATGCGCACACCGGCAGGGATGGCAAAGGGCAGTTTCGGCCAATCCTTCAGGGCCACTTGCGCCCATTGCCGCCAGATCGGTGCCGCCAGCGTGCCGCCCTGGGCATAACCGCCCATGTTCCGCGGCTTGTCATAGCCCAGATAGAGGCCGGCGACGATGTCGGGGGTGCCGCCCACGAACCACACGTCGCGCGGGCCATTGGTGGTGCCGGTCTTGCCGGCCAGCGGCCGGTTCAGCGGCAGCAGGGCGGTGCCGGTGCCGCGCTGGATCACGCCTTCCATCACGTGAACGATCTGATAGGCGGTGCGCGGATCCATCACCTGTTCCACCCGGCCCTGCGGCCGCGGCATCGGCCCGCCATTCCATTCCGGCGCATTGCAACCGGGACAACCACGCGTGTCGCGTCGCCACAGTAGCTTGCCGCTCCGATCCTGCACATAATCAATCAGGCCAGGTTCCAGCCGCCGGCCCTGGTTGAAGATCTGCGCATAGGCGTTGGTGAGCTTCATCACCGTTGTCTCGCCGGCGCCCAGCGCGATCGACAGGACCGGCTGATAATTGCCGACACCCAGTGCCTTGGCCTGGGCCACGATGTTGTTCATGCCGGTGGCATCAGCAACGCGCACGGTCATCAGGTTGCGGGACTGTTCCAGGCCCCAGCGCAGAGTCTGCGCACCGGCGCCGCGCATGTTGCCGAAGTTGCGGAAGCATTTGGTGCCCAGGCTGCGCGTCTGGAACACGCAATATGGCCCATCGACCACGATACTGGCCGGCGTGAAGCCATGGTCCATTGCCGTGGCGTAAACGATCGGCTTGAAGGTGGAGCCGGGCTGGCGATTGGCCTGGGTGGCCCGGTTGAAGGCCTGGGCCCGCGCATCGAACCCGCCCACCATCGCCCGCACGCGCCCCGATGCCACTTCCTCCACCACCATGCCGCCCGACACTTCCGGTGGCTGGCGCAGCGCCCAGGAGCCACCATTTCCGCCCGGCGTTTTCGTGACCACGATGACATCGCCCGGTTGCAGGGCCTGGGCGGCGCTGCGCCCGGTGGAGCGATAGGGGCGTGCCGCGTTGCGCCCGTTCAACGTGGCCGTGCTGCCGTCGGTAAAACCGATGCGGCTGTCGTTGCCGCTCTTGCCCAGCACCACCGCCTTCTTCCAGCTGTCATAGCCCAGCGCCACCGACACGCCGGCCAGCCGGGTTGGCCAGCCCTCGCCTGTGTCGATGCGGCCCTGCGGCCCGCGCCAGGCACGGCCAGCCTCGTATCGGGCCATGCCGTCGCGCATCGCCTGTTCGGCCGCCGCCTGCATCACCGGATCCAGCGACGTGCGCACCCACAGGCCGCCGCCATAGACGCTGTTCGGCCCATCCTCCTGCGCTTCGCCAAACCTGGCGATCAGGGTGCGGCGCACCTCCTCGACGAAATAATCGTCGCGCGGGCGCGGGCGCGGCCGGGTGGGGATGGCGCCCAGTGGCGCGGCAGCGGCCTCGGCCCGTTCGGCCTCGCTGATGAAGCCATTGGCGGCCATCTGGCGCAGCACATAATCGCGGCGGGCCAGCGCGCGTTCGGCCCGGCGAATGGGGTCATAGGTGGACGGCGCCTTGGGCAGGATCGCCAGATAGGCGATCTGCGGCAGGCTCAGCGCTTCGACCGACACACCGAAATAGGACTGGGCGGCCGCCTCCACCCCATAGGCGTTGCGGCCAAGGAAAATCTGGTTGAGGTAGATTTCGAGGATCTGTTCCTTGGTCAGCGCCGCTTCCAGCCGGCGCGCCAGAATTGCTTCCCGCAGCTTGCGCCACAGGCTGACCTCGTTGCCGACCAGCGATTTCGCCACCTGCTGGGTGATGGTGGAGGCCCCCACCGGCCGACGATCGCTGAACAGGCCGGCAACGTTGGTGACAACCGCGTTGGCGATGCCCAGCCAGTCGATGCCTTCATGTTCGAAGAAGGTCTTGTCCTCCGCCGAGATGAAGGCCTGCACAAGGCGCGGCGGCAGTTCGGCATAGGGCAGATACACGCGCCGCTCCCGCGTGTAGCTGGTGACGATCTCGCCATTCACGTCGCGCACGGTGGACGGCAGCGCCGGGGTGAAGCCGGCCAGCTCTGCCTCGGTCGGCAGGCCCTTGGTTGCCTGCCAATAGACGCCGCCGGCCAGCAGCAGCGGCATGATCAGCAAAAGCGCAAGCAGGAGACGGCGGCGGTTCACGGGCCAAGCGATAGCGGCGCGGCGGTGCGGAGGGAAGGCCGAACCGGCCTCATTCGCCGGTCAGGTGGCGCTCGATGGCGCGCGCCACGCCCCGCGCAACCCGGCGACGGCCGGCGGCGGAGAACAGGCGCTCGGCATCATCCTTGTTGGTGACATAGCCGGTTTCCAGCAACACCGACGGCACATCGGGCGCCTTCAGCACGGCAAAGGCGGCAAAATGGTGGAACTCGCCGCGAAAGTTCACCTCCTCCTCCTCCAGTGCGTTCTGCAGCACCTCGGCAAACAGCACGGAAACATTGCCGGTGGCCCGGCGCAGCAGATCAACCATGATCTCCCCCACCTCCGGCGCTTCCACGCCCAGGTTGACGCCGCCGATGATGTCCGCCTTGTTTTCCCGTGCCGCCAGACGTTCGGCAATCGCATCGCTGGCCACGGCCGACAGCGTATACACTGACGCACCGCGCGCCTGTTCGTTGGCGGCACTGTCGGCATGGATGGACACGAACAGATCGGCGCGGGCATCGCGGGCAATGCGCACGCGGCCGCCCAGC
>JALOSK010000004.1 GCA_025458465.1 Sandarakinorhabdus sp.
TGCTGCGGCTGCGGCGGGCGCGCAAGGGCGTGGCCGGCCATGTCGCGCTGCTGCTGGCCAGTCCTTCGGAAACCAGCCTGATCGTGCTGGGCGCGGCGGTCACGGCCGAGCTGGTGGGCGGCACAACGGCGGCCTATGCGCTGGCAGTGGCCTCGCTCACCCTGGCGCTGGCACCGTTGCTGGGCCTGGCCGGCGCCCGGCTGGAGGAAGAAGCCAGCGAGGAACGCGACGATGCCCCGCCCGCCAGCGACGAGGCCAAGCAGACCATCATCATCGGCTATGGCCGGGTTGGCCGGCTGGTGGCGCAGATGCTGGACATGCATGATCAACCGTGGCTGGCCGTCGATGCCGATCCTGATGAGGTGCAGCGCCTGAAGCGCGCCGGCAAGCCGGTGATCTATGGCGATGCCCGCCGCCCCGAACTGGTGGACCGGCTGAAGCTGGAAACCGCCAAGGCCGTGGTGCTGACCATCGACGACATGCGCATGCTCGACATGCTGATCCGCCGTATCCGCGAACGCCACCCGGATCTCACCGTGGTGGTGCGCGCGCGCGATGCCGATCATGCCGGCAAGCTTTATGCGCTGGGCGTCACCGATGCCGTGCCCGAAACCGTCGAATCGAGCCTGCAACTGGCCGAAGCGGTGCTGGTGGATCTGGGCGTGCCGATGGGGCCGGTGATCGCCTCCATCCACGAAAAGCGCGATGAACTGCGCGCCCGGATCAAGGGCGCCGGCGTTGCCACCAAGCGCCCGCCGCTGCGCACCCTGCGCCGGGGCGCTGATTAGGCCGGCTTGCGCCAGGCCATGATATGGAAATTGGGCACCCGGTTGTACCGGTCGCGCTTGTCCGGCGGGCCGCCAGTGGCCGGCGGCTCGTCGAAATGGGTGAGCATCAGCCCATGGGAGAGCAGCGCCTGCATGTAGCGTTTCAGCGGCCGGTGATGATTGATGATGTCGATGCCCCGCCACGCCGTGCGCACCGGCCGTTCCGACAGATAGTGATCGATGGGAAAGCGCGGTTCGCCCAGCAGCGGCTTTTCCCAGCCCACGTGAACCGCCGCGGTGTTGAACGACGTGAGATTGGCAATCAGCAAATGCCCGCCGGGCCGGATCGCCGCCACGATGCGCGCCAGTGCGGCATCAAGATCGGCCATGTCGATCAACGACAGATAGCAGACGGCCATGTCGCAGCTTGCGGCTTCGACCTCCATCGCCTCTGCCGTGGCAATGCGGTAATCGCCGTGCGGGTGCAGGGCACGCGCCTGATCGATCAGCGCCGCGGTGGGATCGATGCCGGTGGTGATGATGCCACGGTCAGCCAGCATCCGGCAGAAACGCCCCTCGCCACAGCCCACATCAAGCACGCGCGCCGGGGCCAGTTGCTCCACGATCGCCAGCATCGGTGCATCCAGCACATGGACGCGGCCGAAATCACCATCATCCCCCTGAACGGCGATCCACGCCTGGGCGGACGCATCCCATCCGCTGGCCATGCGTCTATCCCCACGCCCACACGATCAGCGGCGTGCCCAGCAACAGCACCATCAGGCTGATCGGCGCGCCGATCCTGGCATAATCGCTGAACTGGTAGCCACCCGGGCCCCACACGAGCACGTTTGATTGGTGGCCGATGGGCGTGAGGAAATCACAACTGGCGCCAACGCCCACCGCCATCAGCATGGCATCAACCGACACGCCGGCTTCGATGCCAGCCTGCGCTGCGATCGGCCCCATGATCAGCACGGCGGCCGCGTTGTTCAGGAATGGCGTCACCGCCATGGTGGCTGCCAGCGCCGCCGCCACCAGAAGCCAGGCTGGCTGCCCCTGGCCCAGGGTGGATAGCAGGCTGGCAATCGATTCAGCCGCGCTGCTGTTGCCGAACGCCTTGGCCACCGGGATCAGTGCCGCAAGCAGCAGGATCACCGGCCAATCGATGTCGCGATAGGCATCGCCCTGCAACCGGCCCGTGAGCGCCAGGGCCAGCACGCCCAGCAACAGCGCCAGTCCCAGTTCAGCCACGCCGAAGGCCGCAGCCGCAATTGCGCCCATCAGTGCCAGCGCCGGCAACATGTCTCTCGGTGACGTCGCCAGGTTGATGGGCCGATCCGCCAACGGCAGCAGCCCCATGGCATTGGCCACCGCCGGGACGCGATCGGCCGGAAGCTGCAACAGCAACACATCGCCAGCCTCGGGGGCCTGCATGGCCAGCGCCTCGGCGATGGCCTTGCCCCGTCGGCTCACCGCCACGAGCGCCACGCCTTCGCGCGCCAGCAGCCGGCTCGCTTCGGCATTGTTGGCCAGCACCGAACCATCGGTGACAACGAATTCGGCGAAGGCGCCTTCCAGCACATCATCCTCGGCTTCGCCGGCCAGTTGCAGGCCCCAGCGTGTGATCGCCTGTTCCACCACCGGCGCACGGCCTTCCACCTGCACGACATCGCCCGGCAACAGGCGGCGCGAAGCACGCGGGGCTGCCACCAGCACGCCGCCGCGGTCGATGGCGTGCACCTCCAGCCGATCATCGCCCGGCATCGTTGCTGCCAGCCGTTCAACCGTGAGCTGCGATGAGGCACCGGCCGGCACCCGCAGTTCGAACAGATAATCGGCAATGCGAAACTTCAACGGCTCCTCGCCGCGTTCCGCGCGCTCCGGCAGCAGCCGCACCAGCAATATGGTCATGCCGATGCCCACCACCGCCAGCGGCAGCCCCACCCAGGCAAAATCAAACATCGCAAAGGCCTGCCCGCCATATTCGGTGCGCAGCCGGGCCAACAGGATATTGGGCGGTGTGCCGATCAGCGTGACCAGCCCGCCCAACAGCGAAGCGAACGCCATCGGCATCAAAACGCGGCTGGGCGACACCCGGGCTGCCCTGCAACTGGCCAGCGCCGCCGGCAGCAGCAATGCCAGCGCGCCCACGTTGTTCATCACGGTGGAGGCCGTGCCGCACAGCAGCGCATAGGTGGCGGCAATGCCGATCTCTGCCCGCAGCAACGATTGCAGCGGGCGCAGCAGACGTTCCAGCAGGCCAGAGCGGGACACCGCCGCACTGAGCACCATGACGGCTGCAACCGTGATGACCGCAGTATCGCCAAAGCCGCTGAAGGCATCCTTCGTTGGCACCAGGCCCAGGATCACGCTGGCGGCCAGCATCATCAGCGCGACCAGATCGTGCCGGATGCGTTCCGTGGCAAAGCCCAGCAGGCCGGCGGCGAAGATCAGCAGGATAAGGGTGCCGTCGGACAACATCACGGCCAGCATGCCCCAGCGCAGCGGCGCATACAATCACCAGCCACGCAGGCCAGCGCGGCAGCGCACCGCTCAGCCGGCCAGCGCCGCCTTCACCGCCGCGATGGCATCGGCAGCCTTGCCGCCATCCGGGCCGCCGGCCTGCGCCATGTCGGGCCGGCCGCCGCCGCCCTGCCCGCCCAAGGCGGCCGCCGCAACGCGCACCAGATCGACGGCCGAGCGCGTGGCCACCAGATCATCGGTGACTCCCACGGCAACACTGGCGCGGCCTTCGTTCACCGCGATCAGCACGGCGATGCCGCTGCCCATGGCCTGCTTGGCCTCGTCGATCAGGCCGCGCAGCGCCTTGGGGTCCAGCCCGTCGAGCACGCGGCCCTGAAAGGCAATGCCGTTCACGGTTTCGTTGGCAGCGTCACCGCCGCCCGTGGCCGGGCCGGCAAGCGCGAGCGCCTTCTTTGCTTCAGCCAGTTCGCGTTCAAGGCGCTTGCGGTCGTCCAGCAAGGCGGCAACGCGTGTTGGCACTTCTTCGGGCCGCGACTTGATGGCGCCGGCAGCGGCCAGCAGCAGCGCCTCACGATCGTTCAGCCATTCGCGCGCGGCGATGCCGGTCTTGGCCTCGATGCGGCGCACACCGGAAGCGACCGCGCTTTCGGACGTGATCTTGAGCAGGCCGATATCGCCCAGAGCACCCACGTGGGTGCCGCCGCACAATTCCACGCTGTAGGTGTCCCCACCCTCATCAGCGCCCATCGACAGCACGCGCACCTCGTCGCCATATTTTTCGCCGAACAGCGCCATGGCGCCGGCGGCGATGGCGTCGTCTGGCGTCATCAGCTTGGTATCGACCGAGCGGTTGCCGAGCACCTGCGCGTTCACATCGGCTTCCACCGCCGCCAGTTCATCGGGCGTCACCGCCTTCTGGTGCGAGAAGTCGAAGCGCAGATAATCCTGGCCGACATAGCTGCCCTTCTGGGTGACATGGGTGCCAAGCCGGCGGCGCAACGCGGCGTGCAGCAGGTGGGTGGCGCTGTGGGCGCGGCGATGCGCGCCGCGCTGCGGGGCATCCACCTCCAGCTTCACGACATCGCCCACCGCCAGCGGCCCGGCCGTGAGCGTCACATCATGCAGGTGCAGCTTGCCCAGCGCCTTGCGCGTGTCAGTGACGCGCGACGCCAGCCCATCACCCCAGCGGATGCTGCCGCCATCGCCAGCCTGGCCGCCGCTTTCGGCATAGAAGGGCGTCTGGTTGGTGATCACCACCAGGCTTTCGCCCGCTGCGGCGCGCTCAACCTGCTTGCCATCCTTGACCAGCGCGATCACCTGCGCCTCGCCGGTCAGCCCGGTATAGCCGGTGAATTCGGTGGCGCCGTGGGCTTCGGCAATGTCGAACCACACGGCGGCATCCTTGGCCTCGCCCGAACCGGTCCACGCGGCGCGGGCCTGCCGGCGCTGTTCGGCCATGGCGGCATCGAAACCGGCACGATCGACGCCCAGCCCACGGGCACGCAACGCGTCCTCGGTGAGGTCATAGGGAAAGCCGTAGGTGTCATAGAGCTTGAAAGCGACATCGCCGGGCAGCGTGCCATTTGCCGGCAGCTTCGCGGTCGCTTCGTCCAGCAGGCCAAGGCCGCGTTCCAGCGTCTGGCGGAATCGCGTTTCCTCCAGCTTCAGCGTTTCCTCGATCAGGGCCTGGGCGCGGCCCAGCTCCGGATAGGCCTGGCCCATGGTGCCCACCAGCGCCGGCACCAGCTGGTGCATCAACGGCTCCTTGGCGCCCAGCAGATGGGCATGGCGCATGGCGCGGCGCATGATGCGGCGCAGCACATAGCCGCGCCCTTCGTTGGCCGGCAGCACGCCATCGGCCACCAGGAAGCCGGCCGAACGCAGGTGATCGGCAATCACCCGGTGCGAGGCGCGGGTTTCGGCTGTGGCGGCACGGCCCACCTTGTCTTCGCTGGCGGCGATCAACGTGCGGAACGTATCGGTGTCGTAATTGTCGTGCACGCCCTGCAGCACGGCGGCGATGCGCTCAAGGCCCATGCCGGTGTCGATGGACGGGCGCGGCAGATTGAGCCGGGTTTCCCGGTCCACCTGCTCATACTGCATGAACACCAGGTTCCAGATCTCGACGAAGCGGTCGCCATCCTCGTCCGGGCTGCCGGGTGGGCCACCGAAGATGTGATCGCCATGATCCCAGAAGATTTCCGAACAGGGGCCGCACGGGCCGGTGTCACCCATCGACCAGAAATTGTCGTTGGTGGCGATGCGGATGATGCGGTGATCGGGCAGACCGGCAATCTTCTTCCACAGATCGGCCGCCTCGTCATCGGTGTGATAGACGGTGACGGTCAGCCGATCCTTGGCCAGCCCCCATTCGCGGGTCAAAAGATCCCACGCCAGCGTGATCGCCCGTTCCTTGAAATAATCGCCGAAGGAGAAATTGCCCAGCATTTCAAAGAAGGTGTGATGCCGGGCGGTATAGCCGACATTGTCAAGATCATTGTGCTTGCCGCCGGCACGCACGCATTTCTGGCTGGAAACGGCGGTGGAATAGGGCCGGGTTTCAAGGCCGGTGAACACGTTCTTGAACGGCACCATGCCGGCGTTGACGAACATCAGCGTCGGATCATTCTGGGGCACCAGGGGGGCCGACGGCACGACGGCATGACCGGCCTTGCCGAAATGATCGAGGAAGCTGCGGCGGATATCGTTCGAAGACGTCATGGCCGCCGCTTACGGCAGCACGCCGCCATCGTAAAGAGTGCGA
This sequence comes from Sandarakinorhabdus sp., assembly GCA_025458465.1. GTDB lineage: Bacteria > Pseudomonadota > Alphaproteobacteria > Sphingomonadales > Sphingomonadaceae > Sandarakinorhabdus. Next base: position 6,019 of record JALOSK010000004.1, read on the forward strand.
AAGATCAGGCGCGTGCCGTCACCAGCCACACCGCACCGGGCAGTTCGACGCGGTCCCCTTTCAGATAGGGCCTCAATGCTTCGGCCAGCACCGGACGGGCGGCATCGCCGATGCCGGCATCGCGCACGATACGGGCCGCCGGGCCGATCTTGAGGTTGAAGCTGACGGCATCGGCAATCGGGTCGGCACCGCTGCCCACCAGCATGGCAAAGGGCAGGCTGTGGCAAGTGACATCGTGCCACCCGGCGTTTTCAAGGACGGTGGCCACGCGTGCGGCATCGGCAAAGGCAAACGGACCGGGCGCCAGCGGATCGGATGGCGGCAGCGGGGGCAGCAGATGCGCCAGCGCCGTGAGCGGCAGTGTGGCCCACTGGTTGCGGGTGGCCGGCTGCCAGCAGGCAAACACCAGGCGGCCGCCGGGTGCCGCAAGGCTGTGGATATGGGTGAAGGCAGCCTGCGGATCGGCAAAGAACATCACGCCAAAGCGCGACAGGATCAGATCGAAACCCCGTTCATCGGCCCATTGCGAGGCATCGGCAGCAAGGAACTCGGCTTCGCTCTGCAGCGCTTCGGCCCGTTCGCGGGCGCGGGCGAGAAGCGGCTCGGAAATGTCGAGGCCGATGGCATGGCCGCCCTCGCCCACCACGGCATCGACCGCAAGCGTGGTTTCCCCGGCGCCGCAGCCGATATCAAGCACGGTTTCGCCGGCCTGCGGATCGGCGGCGGCCAGCAGGGCAGCGGTTACCGGGGTGAGCGCGGCATCCATGCGCTCCTGCATCTGGACCCAGATCTCGCCAACCTTGCTGTTCCAATATTCGATCTGTTCGGCGTTGCTCATGGCGCAGGCTTTCGGAATCGGCGGTGGCAAGTTGCCGCCCTTTTGCGGCCGCCGCCTTTTCGGGGCAACGAAAAAGGGGCGGCCAGTGGCGGGCCGCCCCTTCCCTATGGGAAACAGGTCAGACGCAACACTTACATGTCTTCGGCATCGTCCTCCGCCGACGGACCCACCATCAGTGCCTCGGAAATGCCGGCCGCATTGTCACGGATGATCTTCTCGATCTTCGCGGCAACTTCAGGATTTTCCTTCAGATATTTCTTGGCGTTCTCACGGCCCTGGCCGATGCGGATGCTGTCGTGGCTGAACCAGGCGCCGGATTTCTCGACAACGCCGGCCTTGACGCCCAGATCGAGAATCTCGCCGATCTTGGAAACACCTTCGCCATACATGATGTCGAATTCGACCTGCTTGAACGGCGGCGCCACCTTGTTCTTCACCACCTTCACCCGCGTGGTGTTGCCGATGATGTCGTCCCGGTCCTTGATCTGGCCGGTGCGGCGGATGTCGAGACGGACGGAGGCATAGAATTTCAGCGCATTGCCGCCCGTGGTGGTTTCCGGGTTGCCGTACATCACGCCGATCTTCATGCGCAGCTGGTTGATGAAGATCACCAGGCAGCGCGAACGGCTGATCGAACCGGTGAGCTTGCGCAAGGATTGGCTCATCAGGCGGGCCTGCAGGCCAACATGGCTGTCGCCCATTTCGCCTTCGATTTCGGCGCGCGGCACCAGCGCAGCCACCGAATCGACCACCAGCACGTCGATGGCGTTGGAGCGCACCAGCGTGTCGACGATCTCGAGCGCCTGTTCGCCGGTGTCCGGCTGCGAGACGATCAGTTCGTCGATGTTGACGCCAAGCTTCTTGGCATAGACGGGATCGAGTGCGTGTTCGGCATCAACGAAGGCCGCCGTACCGCCAGCCTTCTGCGCTTCGGCGATGGCATGCAGCGCCAGCGTCGTCTTGCCCGAGCTTTCCGGGCCATAGATTTCCACCACGCGGCCACGCGGCAGACCACCAATGCCGAGCGCCAGATCGAGGCTGAGCGAACCGGTGGAGATGGCCTCCACCTCCATCGCGTCCTTCTGGCCGAGCTTCATCACCGAGCCCTTGCCGAACGCGCGGTCAATCTGGGCCAATGCCGCTTCGAGTGCCTTCTGCCGATCCATGCCTGATTCCACCACCTTGAGCGCTGTTGCCATGACCCGATCCCTTCCCTGAAGCCGCGTCCGATATTCGTCAACGGCTTTTCATGTACCGCAATTGTTCTACGCGAACAAGAGGAGAACGAAAGAAAGCTCCTCAGCTTTCCAGGGGCTGCGCGGCGGTGATGGCGCTGACCAGCTCGTTGAGCGCGAAGGGCTTGGCCAGGAAGCGAATTCCGCGTGCATCGGCAGCCCGGTGGCGCGGCAGTTCGGCATAGCCTGACATCAGCACGATGCCCAGGCCAGGCCGCAGTTTTGCCGCCTCGATGGCCAGTTCGACGCCATCGATGCCGGGCATCATCACATCGGAGACCATGACATCGGGCACCAGCCCGTCGCGCAGCAGGGCCAGCGCCGCCACCGCATCGGCCGCCGTGGTGACGATACACCCCTGCCGTTCCAGGCCGCGGGCAAAGACGGTGCGCACCGCGGCCTCATCCTCCACCAGCAGCACGTTGAGACCGGTGGGACCGGGGCTGGTATCGGTGGTCGCCGCGGCCTTTGCCGCCGCCGAAGTCATGCCGCGCGCCGGCCGGCCGGGCAGATAGATGGAAAAAGTGGTGCCGCGGCCGCCGGGGCCGGGGCGCGCAAAGATATATCCATCCGATTGCTTGACGATGCCATAGACGGTGGACAGGCCAAGCCCCGTGCCCTGCCCCTGCGCCTTGGTGGTGAAGAAGGGTTCGAAAATCTTGCCGATGATGCCGGGCGGGATGCCGGAGCCGGTATCGGTGACGTTGATGGCGACGTGATCGATTTCGGGGATGATGTCGTGCCCCAGCGCCCGCACTTCGCGGCGGGGCACATCGGCGATGCTGATCACCAGCCGGCCATTGCCCTTCATGGCATCGCGGGCGTTGACCGCCAGATTGACGATCACCTGCTCCATCTGGCCCGGATCGGCCTTCACCGCAAAACGGCCGGGCGGCGCCGCGATCTCCAGTTCGATCGCCGGGCCCAGCAATTGCACCAGCAGCGGCCGCAACCCGTCCACCAGCTGGCGCACGTCCAGCAACTGCCGGCGCTGCGGCTGGCGGCGGGCAAAGGCCAGCAGTTGCGCCACCAGGTTGGCGCCGCGTTCGCCATTGCGGCGGATTTCCAGCAGCGCATCGCGATCCGAACCGGCCTCGATCTGGCGTTCCAGTAATTGATCGGTGAGCGCCAGAATGGCGGTGAGCAGATTGTTGAAATCATGCGCCACCCCGCCGGCCAGCTGGCCAACGGACTGCATGCGGGTGGCGGCGGCCACCTGCGCTTCCAGCCGCATCTGTTCGCGGATGTCGCGCATGGCGATCAGCGCGGCAACCCCAAGGCCGGGCGGCATCGGCACGATATTGATGTCACGCAGTTCATCGGGCCGGTTGTTCAGCGCCAGCCGCAAGATCTGCGGTTCGCCGCCCTGCATGGCATCCGACACGGCGCGCGCCAGCAGCGGCGCATCGTCTGACACCACCATCGCCTGCGGGCGCATGCCGGGCCGCCAGCTGTCGCCCGCGGTGGCCTTCATGGCATCGTTGCCCGCGGCCATCCGCCCGGCACTGTCCAGCACGGCCAGCGCGATCGGCAGGTTCATCACCAGCGCGCTGAGCCAGGGGTTGGTGAGGCCTTCGGCATAAGGCGCCGGCCAGGCCGCGTTCACCGGCTGGAACGGCACGTCGGTGCTGGCAGGGCCGTCAGCCATAGCGCTGCTCCGTCCACGGATCGCCATCGTTGTGATAGCCGCGCACTTCCCAGAAACCGGGCTTGTCGACCGCCAGCACCTCGATGCGCACCAGCCACTTGGCCGATTTCCAGAAATACCAGCGCGGAATGATCGCCCGCACCGGCCCGCCATGATCGCGCGACAGCGGCACACCATCATGGGCGTGGGCAATCAGGCAATCATCGCCGGCAAACCGCTCCAGCGTGACATTGGTGGTATAGCCATCGGCACCGTGCAGCACCACGACATTGGCGCCCGGCAGCGGCTGCACGATGCCGAGCAGGTGTGACGTCGCCACGCCCGACCAGCGATTGTCGAAGCGCGACCACTGGGTGACGCAGTGGATGTCCGACACGTCCTCCACCTGCGGCTGCGCCATCAGCGTGGCCCAATCCCAGGTGATGGGGTTGGCGACCAGGCCATCAACCGCCAGTTTCCATTCGGATTTCGCGATGTCGGGCTTGATGCCCAGATCGAGCACCGGCCAGTTGGTGACGAGGCGCTGGCCCGGCGGCAGGCGGTTGGCGTGATCGGGATCAGGCGCGCCGGTGAGCAGGCGGCCGCTTTGCGCCCAGGCCTGCTTGATGGCGACCAGCCGATCCCGGAAGCCCGCCATCAGCCGCGCTCCCGCAGCAGGCGGGCCTTGTCACGCTGCCAGTCGCGTTCCTTCGCCGTCTCGCGCTTGTCGTGCAGTTTCTTGCCGCGTCCCAAGGCCAGCTCCACCTTCACCCGGCCCCGATCATTGAAATAGATGGAAAGCGGGATCAAGGTCATTCCCTGGCGGGTGACGGCGCTGTTCATCCGCTCGATCTCGCGGGCGTGGAGCAGCAGCTTCCTTGGCCGCTTGGGCTCGTGGTTGAAGCGGTTGCCGTGGGAAAACTCGTTGATGGTGGCGTTGATCAGCCACATCTGCCCGTCCTTCACCTCGGCAAAGCTTTCGGCGATGCTGGACTGGCCGATGCGCAGGGATTTCACCTCGGTGCCGGTCAATGCGATGCCGGCTTCCACGACATCCTCGATGAAATATTCGAAGCGCGCCCGCCGGTTCTCGGCAACCGTCTTCACCTTGGCGCCGACTGTGGGCTTGGGACGTGCCATCAGATGCTGGCCATCAGATAAGGCCCGCGTGGACCAGCGCGGCATCCACCGCCGCGCGTGCCGCAGCCGACGGCGGGGCGATCGGCAGGCGAACTTCGGGGCCCATGCGACCGAGACGTTCCAGCGCATATTTGGTCGGCCCCGGGGAGGCGTCACTGAACAGCGCGGCGTGCAGCGGCTGCAGGCGATCGTTGATGGCAAGCGCGGTGGCATAATCGCCCTTCAACGTCGCTTCCTGCATCTGCGCACACAGGCGCGGTGCGACATTGGCGGTCACGGAAATCGCCCCCACCCCGCCCTGGGCATTGAAGCCCAGCGCCATGTCGTCGTTGCCGGAAAGCTGGATGAAGTCCGGCCCGCAGGCGAGGCGCTGCTGCGCGACGCGGGCAATGTTGCCGGTCGCATCCTTCACGCCGATGATGCGGGGCAGTTCGGCCAGCGCCGCCATCGTCTCGACGCTCATGTCGGCAACGCTGCGGCCGGGGATATTGTAGATGATGATCGGCAACGACGTCGCATCGTGCAGCGCCGTGAAGTGCGCGATCAGCCCGGCCTGGCTGGGCTTGTTGTAATAGGGCACGACAATCAGGGCGGCATCGGCGCCCACCTTTTCGGCATGGGCCAGGTGCGCCAGCGCGGTGCGGGTGTCGTTGCTGCCGCAGCCGGCGATCACCGGCACGCGCTTTGCCGCCACCGCCACGCAGGCGGTGATGACGGCATAATGCTCGTCATGCGCAAGGGTGGGCGATTCCCCGGTGGTGCCCACCGGCACCAGGCCATGGCTGCCTTCACCGATCTGCCATTCGACGAAGGCGGCGAAGCCATCAAGATCGACCACGCCATCGCGGAAGGGCGTGACAAGCGCGGGCATCGATCCGCGAAAGCTGCTGTGGTTCATTGCCTGTTTCCCTGCCCCTCTCTATCACGGGGCGATGATCAGCGCGCGTGATAGAAGCCGATGGCCCTTCCTGTCCAGCATCGTGGCGCTCTGCCTGTGCCTGCCATCCCTGCCCGCAGCCGCGCAAACCCCCGATGCCGCCGCTGTCGCCCGCTATCGCGCGCTGCTGGCCAACAACGAAGCCGGTCGCCCGGCGCTGCTGCCGGCGGCGCCGCTCACCGGCGGGCAGGCCGTGGCCATCCTTGATGACGTGGTGATGTGGGACCGATTGCGACGCCCTTCGGCCAGGGCCGCCTTTGCCGATTATGCCGCCTTCCTTCCCCGGCATCTTGATTGGCCGCAGGCGATCACGCTGCGCCGGCTGGCCGAACGCGCCATCACCGATGACACCCCGGCCGACGCCATCGTCCGCCACTTCACCGCCGTCGCCCCCGTCACGCCGGAAGGCCACTGGCGCTTTGCCGAGGCGCTGGCCAGCAGCGGCCGCACCGCCGAGGCTGCAACCCAGGCGCGCGCCGCGTGGGACAGCGGCGGGCTGGACGACACGCAGGAAGCCCGGTTGTTCACCCGCTTTGGCAGCCAGTTGAGACCGCAGGATCATCTTGGCCGGCTCGATCAATTGCTGTGGGCCGATCGCACCACGCTGGCCGGCCGCATGCTGACACGCGTCGACACCGATACAAGGCTGTGGGCGCTGGCCCGCATTGCCGTGCGCCGGGGTGCGCCCGATGCCGCTGCCCGGCTGGGCGTGGTCCCGGCCCGGCTGCGCAGGGAAGCCGGCCTGTTGCTGGACGAGGCGAAGTGGCTGATGAAATCCGGCCGGGCAGACGAGGCCCACGCCCTGCTCACCAGCGGCACCGCCACACCGCTGGAGGCCGGCGGGCGGGTGACAACCTCACCGCAACGCTGGCTGACGGAACGCCTCGCCATCGGACGGGCCTTGTGGCGCGACGGCAAGCCGGAAACCGCACGCGCCGTGCTGGCCGGCCACCAGCTCAGCGTGGCCATCGTTGCAGACCGCCCGGTGAGCGAACGGGCGCTGTTTCTCGACACCGAATGGCTGGCCGGATGGCTGGCGCTGCGGCGGCTGAACCAGCCGGCGCAGGCGCTTGCCCATTTCCGCAACGCCCGCGCCGTGGCGCAGACGCCGATCAGCCAGTCGCGCGGGGATTACTGGTCTGGCCGCGCCGCCGAAGCCGCCGGCCAGGCCGAGGCGGCGAAAGGCTTCCATGCTGCCGCCGCTGCCCATCCCGATTATTTCTATGGCCAGTTGGCCACTGAAAGGCTGGGCCGGCCGCTGGCCCTGGCGGCGCCGCCGCTGCCGGCCACCGATGCCGCCACGCTGGCCAGCCTGCGTGCCGAACCGCTGCTGCGTGCGGCCATCGCGCTCGGCCCTGTGGACCGTGACCGGCAGACGATCTTCCTGCGCCACATCGCGGCGCGGGCCGACAGTGGCGAACGCGCGGCGCGGCTGGCGGCACTCGCCGCCCCGCTGGACCGGCTCGATCTGGGCGTGAACGCAGCCAAATCGGCCCGTGATGTCGCCGGCCTGTCGTTGCTGTCAGCCAGCTTCCCGGTGCTGCCGCTGCCGGCCAGCCTGAATGGCCAGTTCGCCATCATCCACGCCATCACCCGGCAGGAAAGCCAGTTCGATCGCGGCGCGCGATCATCGGCAAATGCCCGCGGCATGATGCAGTTGCTGCCGGCCACGGCGGCGGAACAGGCCGGCAAGATGGGGCTTCCGGCCAGTTCGGCCGACCGGCTGACCGAGGATCCGGTGTGGAACGTCACGCTGGGCGGCGGCTTCATCCAGCGGCTGCGCGGCGCCTATGGCGGCAGCGCGCCCCTGGCGGTGGCGGCCTATAATGCCGGGCCGGGCAATGTGCGCCGCTTCCTCGCCCAGATCGGCGATCCGCGCACCAGCGACCCCATCGACTGGATCGAATCCATCCCGTTTTCGGAAACGCGCAACTATGTGCAGCGGGTGCTGGAAAATGCGGTGGTCTATGAAACGCTGCACCCTGAAAAGGCCGAAACCAGGCCGCCCAACCGGCTCAGCCAGTGGCTTGGCAAGGCAAATCCGGGCTAGAACAGCGTCTTGCCGAGCGCTTTTTCGGCGATCTTGACCACCTCCGGATCGGGATCGGGCCAACTGAGGTCCACGCCGGCGCCCAGCGTGTCGCAGATGAGTTCCAGGCCGCGCACGCGGGCCCATTTCTTGTCGTCGGCCGCGATCACGTGCCAGGGCGCATGATCGGGAGAGCAGCGCGCGAACATCTCGTGATAGGCGGCCAGATAGTCCTCGCGCCGGGACCGGTTGTGATAGTCGTCCTTGCCGGTCTTCCAGCGTTTCCACGGGGTTTTCAGCCGCTCTTCCAGCCTCTTGTCCTGCTCCTTCTGGCTGATGTGCAGGAACAGCTTCACCAGCCGCGTGCCATCGGCAACCATCTGCGCCTCGAACTGGTTGATCTCGTCATAGGCTTCGCGCCAGCGCGGCTGGGGCGTGAAGCCATCCACCCGTTCCACCAGCACGCGGCCATACCAGGTGCGATCATACACGGCGATCTCGCGGCTTCCGGGCAGGCGCTGCCAGAAGCGCCACAGATAATGGCGGGATGCTTCCTCGCGGCTGGGCGCCGCGATCGACCAGACCTTGCAGAAGCGCGGATCCAGCGTGGAGACCATGCGGGTGATCAGCCCGCCCTTGCCGGCGGCGTCCCAACCTTCGATGGCAACGATGCCCTTCAGGCCCTGCAGGATATAGGCCGCCTGGATCAGTTCCAGCCGGTGTTGCAGGGCGAGCAGCCGTTCCTCGTAGGCATCGCGCGGCAGATCATGATCAATCTCGAAATCGGCAAGGTCGGGCGGGCGCATGGCGGGCAGGCTGGCAGGCCGGGCCGATGCTGGCAAGTGCCGATCAGGCCGGGACCAGCCGGCGCTGGCGGCGCACGGCCCCCACCAGACCAAAGCCGGCGATCATCATGGCCCAGTTGGCCGGTTCCGGGACCCCCGGCGGCGAAACCAGGCCATCGCCCGGCACGATCGTGCTCGCGCGCCAGGCGGTGCCGTCGTCCGATGTCACCACCACCAGCCAGGGTTCATTGGCAAGGAAATCATCGATGATGGCGCAGAAGCTGCCGGCCGGGTGGGAACAGCCGTTGGGCGATCCCTGGGTGGCCAGAATCATCCGACGCGTGTCCGGATTGAACGAGAAGCCAAGCACAGGGGCAACGCCGGATGTCGTGACCAACGGCCCGGATGCATTGTCATAGGTCTGCGTGGGATCGAAGGTGGCCGAATAGGACAGGAATACGGCGTCGGGCATGGCGGCCGGACCGTCGATGTAGACGTTCCAGTCACGCGCGGTGAAACTGCCGGATATGGTGGTCGTTGTGGCCGAAGCCGCAGTCGACAGCGTTGCCGCAACCAGTGCGCACAAGACTGCACGTTCCATCAATGTCCCCCGTGACGATGTTGCCCCACACCACGCCACACATACGGACTTCAGTTTACATGATGGTAACAGTCCCGCAAGAGCGCTTGTCGGCCGGGCTCAATCCACCACGCGGATGTGAAGTTCGCGCAACTGCCGGGTGGTTGCCGGGGCCGGCGCGCCCATCATCAGGTCTTCGGCCTTCTGGGTCATCGGGAACACCACCACCTCGCGCAGGTTGGGTTCGTCGGCGATCAGCATCACCATGCGGTCAACACCCGGCGCAGAGCCGCCGTGCGGCGGTGCGCCAAACTTGAAGGCGTTGATCATGCCGGAGAAATTCGCGTCCACCTGGTCCTTGGTGTAACCGGCGATCTCGAACGCCTTGTACATGATCTCCGGCTTGTGGTTGCGGATCGCGCCCGACGAAAGCTCCACGCCGTTGCAGACGATGTCATACTGATAGGCAAGGATATCGAGCGGGTCCTTCGTTTCCAGCGCGTCCATCTCGCCCTGCGGCATCGAGAAGGGATTGTGGCTGAAGTCGATCTTCTTCTCGTCCTCGTTATACTCGAACATCGGGAAATCGACGATCCAGCAGAACTTGAACTGGCCCTGCTCGATCAGGCCCAGCTGTTCGCCAACGCGGGTGCGGGCCAGGCCCGCCAGCTTGGCGGCATCGGCGGGCTTCCCGGCAGCGAAGAAGCAGCCATCATCGGGGCCCAGGCCCAGCGCATCGAACAGCGCGGCGGTGGCCGCCTCGCCATGGTTCTTGGCGATGGGGCCGCCAAATTCGCCGCCCTTGCGGGTGACATAGCCGAGGCCGGCATAGCCCTGCCCGCGCGCCCATTCGTTCATGTCGTCGAAGAACTTGCGGCTCATGCCGGCGGTGTTCGGCGCGGGGATGGCGCGCACGGTCTGCCCGGCCTCCACCAGCTTGGCGAACAGGCCGAAGCCGCTGCTACGGAAATGCTCCGCCACATCGCTGATGATCAGCGGGTTCCTGAGATCAGGCTTGTCGTTGCCGTATTTCAGCATCGATTCCGCATAGGGAATACGCGGGAACGCGCCCTTGGTCACCGCCCACGGCGCACGCCCGCCAAAGCCGGCGAACTCCTCGAACACGCCGGCCAGCACCGGTTCGATGGCGGCGAACACATCATCCTGCGTGACGAAACTCATTTCGAAATCGAGCTGGTAGAACTCGCCGGGCGAACGATCGGCGCGCGCGTCCTCATCACGGAAGCAGGGCGCGATCTGGAAATAACGGTCAAAGCCGGCCACCATCAGCAACTGCTTGAACATCTGCGGCGCCTGCGGCAGCGCATAGAATTTGCCGGGGTGCACGCGGCTGGGCACCAGATAATCACGCGCGCCTTCCGGGCTGCTGGCCGTGAGGATCGGCGTCTGGAATTCGGTGAAGCCCTGTTCGATCATGCGGCGACGCAGCGAAGCGATCACCTGGGAACGCAGCATGATGTTGGCATGCAGGCGATCACGGCGCAGATCGAGGAAGCGATATTTGAGGCGGATGTCTTCCGGATATTCGGCCTCGCCGGCCACCGGCATCGGCAGTTCCTCGGCGGCAGATTGCACGACGATCTCTTTGGCCCGCACCTCGATCTCGCCGGTGGGCAGCCTGGCATTCACCGCGCCGGCATCGCGCAGCACGACCTCCCCCACGATCGTCACGACCGATTCCACGCGAATGCGGTCCAGCACCGGGAAGGCCGGCGACGATGGCCCGGCAACGATCTGGGTCAGGCCATGATGATCGCGCAGATCGATGAACAGCACGCCGCCATGGTCGCGCTTGCGGTGAACCCAGCCCGACAGCTTGACCGTCTGGCCGGCATCGGCGGCGCGCAGTTGGGCGCAGGTGTGGGTGCGATAAGCGTGCATGTGGGGCGTCCGCAGGTGTCTGATCGAAGTGGGGGCTAGCACACGTCATTCACCGCTTTGTCAAGCGGCGAGATTGGCGTAACGGGAGCCATGCTGATTCATCCGCTGGTGACGGACACCGCGACATTGCAGGAACTTTGCGACCGCTGGGCCGCCGCCGATTTCATCGCGGTGGACACGGAATTCATGCGCGAGAGCACCTATTACCCCGATCTTTGCCTGGTGCAGGTGGCCTGCGTGAACGAAGCCGCCGCCATCGATCCGAAAAGCCCCGATCTCGATCTGGCGCCGCTGTTGAAGCTGCTGGTGGAAGAACCGGTGCTGAAGGTGTTCCACGCCGGCGGGCAGGATCTGGAAATCATCTACAATCTCACCGGCAAGACGCCGCAGCCCCTGTTCGACACGCAGGTGGCGGCGATGGCGCTGGGGCTGGGCGAACAGATCGGCTACACCAATCTTGTCGCTGCCTATGCCAACGTGCAGATCGACAAGGGCGCCCGCTTCACCGATTGGGCACGCCGCCCGCTGAATGATCGCCAGATCGAATATGCCATCGGCGATGTCACCCACCTCGCCCGCCTGTTCCCCAAGATGGTGGACAAGCTGCGCCGCACCGGGCGCGGCGAGTGGCTGGACGATGAAATGGC
>JALOSK010000160.1 GCA_025458465.1 Sandarakinorhabdus sp.
TTCCACGTTGCCGCCGCTGTCCACCGCCAGATCGACGATCACGCTGCCCGGCCGCATGGAGGCGACCTGCGCATCGGTGATCAGGCGCGGCGCCGGCCGGCCGGGGATCAGCGCGGTGGTGATGACGATATCCTGCTTGGCGATGTGGCTGGAGACCAGTTCGGCCTGCGCGGCCTTGTATTCATCGCTCATTTCCGTGGCATAGCCGCCGGCGCCTTCGCCCTCGATGCCGGCCACCTTCTCCACGAAAATCGCCTTTGCGCCCAGCGATTCAATCTGTTCCTTGGTGGCCGAACGCACGTCGGTGGCCGACACCACGGCACCCAGACGGCGAGCGGTGGCGATGGCCTGCAGACCGGCAACGCCCACGCCCATGATGAACACGCGCGCCGCACTGATGGTGCCGGCTGCCGTCATCATCATCGGGAAGGCGCGGCCATAGGCCTCGCCCGCGTCGATCACCGCCTTGTAACCGGCCAGGTTGGATTGCGACGACAGCACGTCCATCGATTGCGCGCGGGTGGTGCGCGGCATGAATTCCATCGCATAGGCGATGATGCCGGCCTTGGCATAATCCTCGATCTTCGCGCGATCGTTGAACGGCGACAGGATGGCGGCGAGGATCACGCCCTGCTTGGCGCCTTTCAGATCGGCCACCGCCGGGCCCTGCACGCCCAGCAGCATGTCGGCATCGGCGATCACGTCAGCGCGGCTGCCAACCGTGGCGCCAGCGGCAGCATAATCCGCGTCGCTGATGCGGGCATGGGCGCCGGCCCCCGATTCCACTGCCACGGCGCCGCCCAGGCCGATGAGTTTCTTCACCGTCTCAGGGGTCGCCGCCACGCGCGTCTCGATGGCTGCGGTTTCCTTCAGCACGCCGAACTTCATGTCATTCTCCCCCGCACCAGGCACTGTTCAGACGAGGAAGACGTAGAGCGCCAGCACCACGGCGATCACGAAGATGGTGCCCCACTTGGTGAAACTGGTGAAGCTTTCATACGTCGCGCGATGCTTGTCGTTGAACTGTTCGTTGCTGGCCATGACAGGCAAAACCCTCGAAAATTGCGCAAGCACGCCGCGCCGCAGCACGGCAGCCAAGCCTGTTAGCAGCTTGAACGCGCCTGTGAAGGGGCAAAAGCCGGCAGCCTGACGTTCACGACAGGGCGGGATGGCAGGCGCGCCATACAGCCAGCGCCTGCACTGTTTCGGGAACATCGTGCACGCGCAGCAGTTGCACCCCGGCCTGGGCGCCGGCCAGTGCAAGCGCGAGGCTGCCGGGCAGACGTTCATCCACCGACGCATCACCGGCAAGCTTGGAAATCAGTGACTTGCGACTGGCGCCGAGCAGGATGGGCACGCCCAGCCCATGCAGCAGCGGCAGGCCCTTCAGCAACGCCAGATTGTGATCGAGGCCCTTGCCAAAGCCGATGCCCGGATCGGCGATGATCATGTCAGCCGCCACGCCGGCAGCGGTGACTGCGGCAATCCGTCCCTCCAGCCAGTCGAACACGTCGAGCAGCGCGTTGTCATAGTGCGGCGCCAGCTGCATCGTTTCGGGCGTGCCCTGGTGATGCATCAGCACCACCGGGCAGCCGCGCTGCGCCACCAGTGCAGTCGCCGCCGGATCATGCGTCAGCGCGCTGACATCATTGACGATCATCGCCCCTGCATCGAGTGCGGCGGCCATCACCGCGGCCTTGCGGGTATCAATCGATATCGGCAGTCCTGCCAGCCCGTCCCACAAGGGCGTCAGCCTTGCCACTTCGTCGGCCACCGGCAGTTCGGCAGCACCGGGGCGCGTGGATTCGGCGCCAACATCGATCATCGCTGCACCGGCGGCCATCATCGCCCTGGCCGCTGCAACGGCGGCTGCGGGCGCATTGTGCCGGCCGCCATCGGAAAAACTGTCGGGCGTGACGTTCAATATGCCCATCACCAGTGGCAGCGGCTGATGGAAACGCGCCATCAGCGGGCGCGGTCTGGTCAGCCGCTCGCGCCAGTGTGCCGGCACATCATCGGCAGCGATCACGCCTTCGCTGCCGGCGCGGGTCAGCACCTCGGCGCGGGCAAAGGAAAAGGGGCCGCCGGCCAGCGGCATCCCCTCCCCTTCGGTCAACAATGGGCGATAGTAACGCCTCACCAAACCTTGATCCGCTCCTCGGGCGACAGATAGAGCTTCTCGCCCGGCTTCACCTTGAAGGCATCATACCAGGCATCGATGTTGCGCACGACATAGGGGCGGAAATGGCCCGGCGTGTGCGGATCGGTCACCAGCTGCTGCATCAGCGCCGCCTGGCGGTATTTCTGGCGCCACACCTGGCTGAAGCCCAGGAAGAAGCGCTGTTCGCCGGTGAAGCCATCGATCACCGGAGCCTCCTTGCCGCCCAGCGAGCGCTTCCACGCATCATAGGCGATGGTGATGCCGGCCAGATCGGCGATGTTCTCGCCCAGCGTCAGTTCGCCGTTCACCTTCTTGCCCGGCACCGGTTCATAGGCGCCATATTGCGCCACCACCTTGTCGGTCTGGGCCTTGAAACGCTTCACGTCCTCTTCGGTCCACCAGTCCGCCAGGCGGCCGGTCTTGTCATATTTGCGGCCCTGGTCATCGAAATGGTGGGTGATCTCGTGGCCGATCACCGCGCCGATGGCGCCATAGTTGATGGCATCATCGGCTTTCGGATCGAAGAACGGCGCCTGCAGGATGGCCGCCGGGAACACGATCTCGTTCCAGGTCGGGTTGGCATAGGCGTTTACCGTCATCGGCGTCATGAACCATTCGCTGCGGTCCACCGGCTTGCCCAGCTTGGCAATATCGCGGTCATGATCGAACAGGGCCGCCCGCCTGGCGTTGCCAAGGGCATCGCCGCGCACGACTTCAAGGGCCGAATAATCGGTCCACGTGTCGGGATAGCCGATCTTGGGCGTGAACGCCGCGAGCTTCTCACGCGCGGCAGCGCGCGTTTTCGCGTCCATCCACGCCAGATTTTCAAGCCGCGTGTCCATCGCCGCAATGATGTTCTTCACCAGTTCATCGGCCTTGGCCTTGGCGGCTGGCGGGAAATATTCGGTGACGTACAGCTTGCCCAGCGCCTCACCCAGCACCGACGAGGTGATGTCCACCCCCCGCTTCCAGCGCGGCTGCTGTTCGGGCTGGCCGCCCAGCGTCTTCGAATACATCTCGAAATTCGCGTCGACATAGGCCTTGGGCAGGAAGGCAGCGGCATCGCGGATGGTGTGGAAGGCCAGATAATCCCTCCAGATTTCAAGCGGGATGGTGTCGATCAGCTTCGCCGTGCCTTCGATGGCGCTCGGCGTGGCGACGATCATTTCGGGCTGGGCGGGTATGCCGGTACCGGCCATCAGGCGGGTCCAGTCCACGCCGGGGAAGCGGGTGGGCAGATCGGCAGTGGCCACCGGGTTGTAGGTCTTTTCGGCCTGGCGGCGTTCCACGCGCGTCCAGTGGGTGCGGGCGATGGCGGTTTCCAGCGCGAAGATCGCTTCGGCGCGGTTGGCGGCGTTGTCATAACCGGCAAGGCCCAGCAACGTGGCGATATAGGCCTTGTACCTGGCGCGCGCATTGCCAAACGCCGGGTTCTTGTCGTCCAGATAATAGTCGCGGTCAGGCAGGCCCAGGCCCGACTGGAAGGCCTGCACCACGAAGCGATCGGGGTTCTTGCGATCGGGGCCGACGCCGATGGCAATGGGGGACGGCGCGCTCATCTTCAGGTTGCGGCCGAATGCCTCGGCCAGCCCGGCCTTGCTGTCGATGGCGGCAATGGCATCCAGATCGGGCTTGAGCGGCGCAATGCCCTTCGCCTCGATGGCGGCTTCATCCATGAAGCTGGCAAAGAAATCGCCCACCTTCTGGGCCTCGCTGCCCGGCGCGCCACCGCTGGCGGCGGCCTTCTCGATGATGGTGCGGGTGCGTTCCTGGCTCAGGTCACGCAGCTTGGTGAACATGCCATAACTGGTCTTGTCCGCCGGGATTTCCAGATTCTTCAGATAGGTGCCGGCCGAATAGGCAAAGAAATCGTCACCAGGCTTCACGCTGGTGTCCATGCCGGCCACATCGAAGCCAAAACGGCCGATATCGGGCTTGCCGTCGGCGGCGAGCGCCGGAACCGAAAGGGCAACAAGGCTGGCGGCAATCAGGAAATTGCGCATTCACTCCACTCCATCTGAGGCGATGGAGGGCGTGCTAGCGATTTGGAGCACCACTCACAAGTGTGAACAATGTCAAAGGGGCCAAGCGTCAGGCGTCCGCCGCAGTGGCCTGGCGAAACGCCTGACGCTTGGCATCCAGGGGCACAAGCCGGCCTTCTTCTTCGATGTGCCAGAAGGTCCAGCCGTTACAGCTTGGCAGGCCCTGTGCGGCCGCGCCCATCTGGTGGATGGACCCGGTGCGCCCGGCCATGTCCAGGCTGCCATCAGCGCGAACGCTGGCACCAACGCGCCGGCCCGGACCCCACAGGCGTGTGCCGGGGCGGACATGTCCGCTCTCCACCAGACTGCCAAACGGGATGCGCGGCTCGGCGCGTCTGCCTTCGCTGATTTCCATTGCGCCGCCTTCCAGCGGCAGCAGGTCCGCGATCCGGCGTTCGGCCAGGCGGACATATTTTTCCTCACGCTCGACGCCGATCCACTGCCGGCCGAGCAGCTTTGCCACCGCACCAGTGGTGCCGGTGCCGAAAAACGGATCCAGCACCACATCGCCGGGGCGCGTGCAGGCCACCAGGATGCGATACAGCAGGGCTTCCGGTTTCTGGGTGGGATGCGCCTTGGAACGGCCATCCTTCAGCCGCTCGCCACCGGTGCAGATCGGGATCAACCAGTCAGAACGCATCTGCACATCATCGTTCATCGCCTTCATGGCGTGATAGTTGAAGCAGGCCCGGCTGGTTTCCGATTTCGCCGCCCAGATCAGCGTTTCATGGGCGTTGGTGAAGCGCGTGCCCTTGAAGTTGGGCATCGGGTTGGCCTTGCGCCAGACGATATCGTTCAGCAGCCAAAAGCCTTCGTCCTGCAGGGCCCTTCAGCCAGGCGCGGGTGAAGCGATCATAGGCTTCGAAGCTGGAGAACTTGTCCCAATCGTCGGTGACGGCATCGACATGGCTGCCATCCGGACGCGACAGGTCGCCACCCAGTTGCAGATTGTAGGGCGGATCGGCGAAGATCAGATCGACGCTGCCGGCGGGCAGGCTGTTCATCATCTCGATGCAGTCGCCCATCAGGATGCGATTGGTGGCCAGCTTCGGCGCGGCCTTGCGGCCGTTGAGGCCGGTATCGGCCAGCAGCCGTTCGGCGTCGCGCAGATCGGTTGCCCGGAAACCCTTCATCACCCTGCTCCACACATCATGGAAGATGGTGATGAGTCAGATGGGATTCGCCGTCAAGAATCATTTGGAATCAATCAGATTCCCCGATTCGTCACATAATGGAATCAAAAGGGGAACGGGCCCATATCTTGAGTCCCCGGGCCCCTTGCGGACTCAACCCCTTGTGGTGTTGCGCCGAGGACTCACCCCGAACTTTCTTCGATCAGGGCCCGGATCGGCTTGAAGCTGCGGCGGTGATGAACCGTCACGCCCAGCCGGTGCAGCCCCTCGACATGGGCGGCAGTGCCATAGCCCTGGTTGGCCGCCCATCCATAGCCGGGGTGCTGCGCGTCAAGTTCGGCCATGATGGCATCACGCGTCACCTTGGCGACGATCGAGGCTGCCGAGATCGCCGGTTCCAGCCCGTCCCCACCCACGATGGCGCGCGCCGGCCAGCGCCACTTGGGCAGGCGATTGCCATCAACCAGCACGTGCGCCGGTTCGACACCCAGTGCCTCGACAGCGCGGGTCATTGCCAGCCAGGTGGCCTGCAGGATGTTGCGCGCGTCAATCTCGGCGACGCTGGCCTCGCCAACACCGATGATCGCGTCGCTTTCCTGCAGGGCGGCGAACAGCGCTTCGCGGCGGCGGGCAGTGAGGCGCTTGCTGTCGTCCAAGCCGGCCGGCACGCGCCCACGCAGGATCACGGCGGCAGCCACCACCGGCCCGGCCCACGGCCCGCGCCCGGCCTCGTCAACGCCGGCGATAACCATCAGGGCAGCGGATGAAAGCCCAGGGGGCCATGCCCGCCGCCAAGGCCCGGCGCGCGTTCCAGCCCCTGCCGCACGAACGCGCGGGCCCGGCCAACGGCTTCGGCCAGCAGCAGCCCCTGCCCCAGCCCGCAGGCCAGCGCGGATGAAAGCGTGCAGCCGGTGCCATGGGTATGGCTTGTATCGATGCGCGCATCGGTGAACGCGCTGTGCCCCTGCCGCGTCACCAGCCAATCGGTGACCAGATCGCCGGCCAGATGCCCTCCCTTGGCCAGCACGGCGCGCGGGCCAAGGTTCAGCATCTCCTGCGCGGCCAGCAGCATGTCGGCCTCGTCCTCCACCTCGGTTTCGGTCAGGGCCACCAGTTCCGGCACATTGGGCGTGATGACGCTGGCCATTGGCAGCAGGCGCTGCATCAACGCCCACACCGCGTCCTCCTCGATCAAGAGATCACCGCTGGTGGCGATCATCACCGGGTCGAGCACGATGGGCACGGTGACACCCGCCAGCGCATCGGCCACCGCGTCCACCACGGCCGCCGTGCCCAGCATGCCGATCTTGATGGCATCCACGCCGATATCATCGATGCAGGCCTTGATCTGCCCGGCCACGATCTCGGGTGGCACGGCGTGCACCGCCGTCACGCCCCGCGTGTTCTGCACGGTCACCGCCGTCACCGCCGTCATCGCATAGCCGCCCAGGCAGGTGATCGCCTTGATATCGGCCTGGATGCCGGCGCCGCCGCCGCTGTCCGATCCGGCGATGGCCAAGATGCGGGCCTGTGCGGTCATGCGGCTGCCACCGCCGCGCAGATGGTGTCCACCACCTGCGCCACCAGCGCGGCATCCTCGCCTTCGGCCATCACCCGGATCAGCGGTTCGGTGCCGCTCTTGCGGATGAGGATGCGGCCCTGCCCGGCCAGCGCGGCTTCACCGGCAGCAATGGCAGCCTTCACGGCCGGGGCCTCCAGCGGTGCGCCGCCGCCAAAGCGCACGTTCTTCAGCAGTTGCGGCAGCGGATCGAACAGGTGCAGCAATTGGCTGGCCGGCCGTCCATCCGCCACCAGTGCGCTCAGCACCTGCAGTGCCGCCACCAGTCCGTCGCCGGTGGTGGCATGATCCGAAAGGATGATGTGCCCCGATTGCTCGCCGCCCACGTTGCAGCCGGTGGTGCGCATCAGTTCCAGCACGTGCCTGTCCCCCACCGCCGCCCGGTGCAGGCCGATGCCCTGCCCCGCCAGAAAGCGCTCAAGGCCCAGATTGGACATCACGGTCGCCACCAGCGCGCCGCCCTTCAGCGTGCCGGCCGCCGCCGCGCGCGACGCGATCAGCGCCATCAACTGATCGCCATCCACGATCTGGCCGCGTTCATCCACCACGATCAGGCGATCGGCATCACCATCCAGCGCGATGCCGATATCGGCACCGGCCGCCACCACGCTGGCCTGCAGCGCCGCCGGATGCGTGGAGCCCACGGCATCATTCACGTTGAAGCCATCGGGCGCCACGCCGATGGCAATCACCTCCGCCCCCAGTTCCCACAGGGCCGCCGGCGCCACCTTGTAGGCCGCGCCATGGGCGCAATCGATCACGATCTTCAGCCCGTCCAGGCGCAGCTGATCGGGGAAGGTCGCCTTGGCGAAGTGGATATAGCGGCCCTGCGCATCGTCGATCCGGCGCGCCCGGCCGATGGCGGCGGGCGGGGCCAGCGGGATTTCGGCCTCCAGCAGCGCCTCGATCGCGGCTTCATCCGCGTCCGACAATTTGTAGCCATCGGGGCCGAACAGCTTGATGCCATTGTCGTGATAGGGATTGTGGCTGGCAGAAATCATCACGCCCAGATCGGCCCGCATCGATCGTGTGAGCATCGCCACCGCCGGCGTGGGCATCGGGCCCAGCAGCGTCACGTCCATCCCCACACTGGTAAAGCCGGCCACCAGCGCCGATTCCATCATGTAGCCCGAAAGCCGCGTGTCCTTGCCGATGACCACGCGGTGCGTGTGATCGCCGCGCAGGAAATGCCGCCCGGCGGCCTGGCCCAGTTTCAGGGCAATCGCCGCCGTCATCGGCGGGCTGTTGGTGAGGCCCCTGATCCCGTCGGTTCCGAAATAGTGGCGCGGCTTGGCTGTCATGGCCAATGCTTCTAGCGTCTGGCGCTGCGCTTGCCAAAGGAGGATGTGATGCAAACCCGCACGATCGGGCCCCTTGCTGTTTCGGCCATCGGCCTTGGCTGCATGGGCATGGCCGGCACCGCCGGGCAGGCCGCCATGTATGGGCCGGTTGATCGCGCCGAGGCCATCGCCACCATCCACCATGCGCTGGATATCGGCATCACTTTCTTCGACACCGCCGAGGTCTATGGTCCGTTCGCCAACGAGATGTTGCTGGCCGAAGCGCTTGGCAGCCGGCGCCGGCAAGCCGTGATCGCCACCAAGTTCGGTTTCCGCATCGTGGATGGCAAGGTGGCGGGGGTGAACAGCCATCCCGATCACATCCGCGCCGTGTGCGAAGCCAGCCTGAAGCGCCTGAACAGCGATGTGATCGATCTCTTCTATCAGCACCGGGTGGATCCTGCCGTGCCGATCGAGGATGTGGTGGGCACGCTGGCCGATCTGGTGCGCGAAGGGAAAATCCGCGCAATCGGCCTTTCCGAATGTTCGGCCGCCACGCTGCGCCGGGCCTGCGCCGTGCATCCCGTCGCCGCCCTGCAAAGCGAATGGAGCCTGTGGGAGCGCGGCGTGGAAGCCGAAATCGCGCCCACCGCCCGCGAACTGGGCGTGACGTTCGTGCCCTTCTCGCCACTGGGCCGCGGCTTCCTCACCGGCAGCGTGCCGCGCGCCGAGGACCTGCCAGACAGCGATTATCGCAAGCATGACCCGCGCTATCAGGGCGCCAACTATGATGCCAACATGGCCGCCGTGGCAGTGGTGAAGGCCATCGCGGCAGCGCACGGCGCCAGCCCGGCGCAGGTGGCCATCGCCTGGCTGCTGGCCAAGGGAGAGGACGTGGTGCCCATCCCCGGCTGCAAGCGCCGCGCCACCCTGGTGGACACTGCCGGCGCTGCATCGCTGGTGCTGACGCCGGCTGATCTCGCCGCCCTTGATACCGCCCTGCCCGTCACCCACGGCGACCGTTATGGCAGCAAGGCCGCACTGGCGATGACCCGCCTGTAACCAGTCTTGTAACCGCCGCCCCAAACGCCTATCCGCAACGCCGGACAGATGGCCGAGTGGTTTAAGGCAGCGGTCTTGAAAACCGCCGTGGGTGAAAGCTCACCGTGGG
>JALOSK010000161.1 GCA_025458465.1 Sandarakinorhabdus sp.
GCCCTGTCAGCCGGGCCGGTTCATGTATTTCGGCTTCGAAGACCGGCCGCCCGGCCAATCCGGCCGTGCCGACAACTGGCTGTGGCCCGCCTGGACCGACAGTGACTATGACGACATCCGCATCGTGATGAAGTGCCCCAACGGCGGGCGCCTGGGCGATGCCGTGGTGCGTCTTGTGAGCTGATCTGCGGAGCCCACGCCCACCAGTCTTTCCGGCGTGGGCGCAGCGGGCTGGGGGTCGGCGCGGAGCCCACGCCCACAAGAAACGTGCACCCGGCAGGATTCGAACCTGCGACCTGCGGTTTAGGAAACCGTCGCTCTATCCTGCTGAGCTAGTTTAGGAAACCGTCGCTCTATCCTGCTGAGCTACGGGTGCGCGGCTTGTTCAAGGCCATGATGTGCGCCGAGGTTCAAGCAAAAATTGCCAGTTCAGCGATCCGATCAGGCATCCGAACGGGCACGTGGGCGGAACGGCAGCGGCAGCAGCGGCACGCCTTCGTCATGCAGTGCCTTCACCTCTTCGGCGCTGGCTTCGCCGTGCACGCTGCGGGTTTCGCCATTGCGGTGGATGGCGCGGGCCTCTTCGGCAAACCGGTCCCCCACATAATCGCTGTTCGCCTCGAAGGCGCGCTGCAGCATCAGCAGGCGGGCCATCGGATCATCGTTGGCCAGGCTGGCCTTTTCAGCCTTCTGGTTTGACTTGGCCGGCACGGCGGGCGCCATCACCGCCTTGCCCACCTCGGCAGAGTTGCACACCGGGCATGCCAGCAGGCCGCGCTGCCGCTGATCCTCATAATCCGCGCTGCTGCCGAACCAGGCTTCGAAACGGTGGGCGCTGCTGCACACCAGATCAAAGACGATCATGCCTGCACCATGCGGAAGGGGCGGGCGTGCTGCAGCGCCGGTATCCGCGCCCGGGCGGCGGTCACCTCGTCCGGATCAATGTTGCACAGCCCGATGCCGGGCGTCTCGCCCATGTCCAGCTTCACCTCGCCCCATGGTGAGACAACCAGGCTGTGCCCGTAGGTGGCGCGGCCGTCCTGGTGCACGCCGGTTTGCGCGGCGGCGATCACCCAGCAACCGGTTTCGATGGCACGGGCCCGCAGCAACACGTGCCAATGTGCCTCCCCGGTTGGCCGGGTGAAGGCGGCGGGCACGGCGATGAGGGCAGCGCCTGCCTCGGCCAGTGCGCGGTGCAGCGCAGGAAACCGCACATCGTAACAGATGGTCAGGCCCAGCCCGCCCCACGGGGTTTGCGCCACCACGGCTTCTTCCCCGGCATCATAGGCGGCGGATTCCCGCCAGCTCTCGCTGCCCAGTGCCACATCGAAGAGGTGGATTTTCGCATAACGGGCGGCAATGCCGCCATCGGGGCGGATCAGGAAGCCGCGGTTGACGAACTTGTCGCCAGCGCCCTTGAGCGCGAGGCTGCCCAGTTGCACCCATACGCCATGATCGGCCGCCGCCTGCCGCACCGCGGCCAGCACCGGATCATCCGTCTCGCTGGCAATCTGCGTCTGCGCGCGCGAACGGTCGCGATCGAGCAGGCCGCTCATTTCGGGGGTAAAGACGATCTGCGCACCCTGCGCCGCCGCCTTGGCGATCTGCGTTGGCAGGTGCACGGCTTCCAGCCGGGGATCGATGCCCGTGTTGGTTTGCAGCAGGGCGATGCGCAGGGTCATGCCACCAGCAGCGGATCCAGTCCGCCGGCGCGATCCAGGGCGTGCAGATCATCGCTGCCGCCAATGTGGCGACCATCGATGAAGATCTGTGGCACGGTCTGCCGGCCGCCGCTGCGTTCAATCATCTCGGTGCGGCGCGGGCCGCCGGTGGAGATGTCGATTTCCTCGAAGCTGGCGCCCTTCTTGGTGAGCAGCGCCTTGGCGCGCGTGCAATAGGGGCACAAGAACTTGGTGTAGATTTCAATCCTGGCCATGACCCGTCATTCCTTCTGCGTGCTGCCAGTCGCGCAAGGTTCTGGCAAAGGTCAAGACCTCCACGTGTCGCGCCCCGGCCCGCTTCAGCTTCACGGCACAGGCGGAAACCGTGGCGCCCGTGGTCATCACATCATCCACCAGCACGACATGGCGGCCGTGAACGGCGTCAGGCCGGGCGACCCGGAAGGCGCCAGCAACGTTCTTCTGCCGTTGCCGCCGGCTCAGCCCCTTGGTCATCGGTGTTGGCTTGATGCGCTCGAGTGCATCGACGGCAAGATCATGGCGCCCTTGCAACGCCAGTTGGCGCGCCAGCAGCGCGGCCTGGTTGAAGCCCCGCCGCCACAAGCGCCAGCGATGGGCGGGCACCGGCACGATCACCGCATCGTCCGGAATTGCGCCGCCCGCCCGCCGCATGGCCTGCGCCATCAACCTGGCCAGATGCAGGCGGCGGCCATGTTTCAACGCCAGCACCACCTGCCGCGTCGGCCCACCATAGGCCAGTGCCGCGCGGGCCCTGTCAAAGGCGGGTGGATCGGCCAGACAGGCGCCGCATTCGGCTGCGGCATCGATGTCGTGCGGCAGGGGATCGCCGCAGCGTGCGCACTGGGGCGAGCCCAGGAAATGGAGTTGCGCAAAGCAGCCGGCGCAAAAGCGATCATCGCCGTCGACAATCTCGCCGCATCCGGGGCAGCGCGGCGGCAGCACCAGATCGAACGCGGCCTTCAGCGGCGCAACAAGAACAGGCAGAATTGCCGTGGCCATGAACCAAGTCTGGGCCTCGCGGTGGCTTTGCGCAACCCGCGCGCTTGCGTATGGGAAATGGGGTGAGCCCAGGGCTGCCCTTCGATCCCGCGCTGCGCCGTCGCCGCCACCTGCAGGCAATGGCGCGCTTTGGTGCTGCCGCCTTCCTGCATGATCGCATGGCAGAGGATATTCGTGAGCGCGTGGCGCTGGTGGCGCGGGACTTTGTCGATGTGCTCGATCTGGGCGGCCCGCGCCCGCTGTGGCCGGGGGCGGTGCGCGCCGTGCTGGCCGCCAGCGCGGCCGAGCCGCCGGGGAAGACCGTCATTGCCGATGAGGATCGTTTGCCCTTTGCCGATGCCAGTTTTGATCTCGTGGTGTCGGCCGGCGCGCTGACCACGGTGAACGATCTGCCCGGCGCGTTGGCGGGCATCCGGCGCGTGCTGCGGCCGGACGGTCTGTTCGTGGGCGCGTTCATTGGGGGCTTGAGCCTGGTGGAATTGCGGGCCTGCCTGCTGGAGGCGGAGGCCGCCATCACCGGCGGCGCTGGCAGCCACACGGCGCCCATGGTGGAAGCGCAGGCCGCTGCCGGGCTGCTGGCGCGGGCTGGCCTTGTCATGCCGGTGGCCGATGTGGATCGCATCACGCTGCGTTACGGCAGCCTGTTCGGCCTGCTGGATGATCTGCGCGCGATGGGCGCCCGATCCGTGCTGGCGCAGCGCCGGCCGCTGCGCCGAGATGTGCTGATGGCGGCGGCGCAACGCTTTGCCGCGATGGCCGATGCCGATGGCAAGACGGGCGTCACGGTGGAGATACTGCACGTGGCGGGTTGGGCCCCGGGGCCGGGCCAGCCGCTGCCCAAGGCACGCGGCAGCGCCACCACCAGCCTGGCCGACGCACTCAAAAGCCGGGTCTGACTTGCGGGAGAACCGGGAGTCGCCCTAGGCTATTGGCATGGATGCTGCTGCAACCTATCTCGTTGTCGTCGATGACAGCCCGGAAAGCCGCGTGGCGCTGCGCTTTGCGGTGCTGCGCGCGGCCCATGTCGATGCCGATGTGACGCTGGCTGCCGTGGTGGCGGTGGGGGAATTCCTGCAGTTCGGCGCCGTCCAATCCGCCATGCTGGCGCAGGCGCGGGCAGAAGCCGCAGCGCTGCTGGCGGAGGTGGCGTCGGAGGCCGAGGCGCTGTCTGGCCGGCGGCCCGGCACCATCGTGCTGGATGGGGAGCCGGCGGCGGCCGTTCTCTCGCACCTGCGTGCCAACCCCGGTATCCGGGCGCTGGTGCTGGGCACGCCGGCGCGCGGCGGGCCGGGACCGTTGGTGGGCTATTTCACCGGCGAACGGGCCGGCACGCTGCCCTGCATCCTGATGCTGGTGCCCGGTGGGATGGACCCGGATCGGCTGGCCCGGCTGGCCTGAAGCGCGCCGGCGAAACACGACAAATGAAGTCTGATTTGACTTGAAGCGGGCGACCGGCTGCGCCATATCAGCGGCGCGATCTCCCCTGTTGCCTGCGAGGCTGCCATGTTCATCGAAACCGAACAGACCCCGAACCCTATGACGCTGATGTTCCGCCCCGGCCAGAAGGTCACGGGTTCCGATGGCGTCGACGTTCCCGATGTCGATACCGCCCAGGCCTCGCCGCTGGCGCAGGCGCTGTTCGGGCTGGGCGATGTGGATCGCGTCTATTTTGGCTATGACTTCGTGTCTGTCACCCGCAACCCGGCCGGCGCCGACTGGCCCGAGCTGAAACCCCTGATTCTGGGCGTGCTCGTCGATCATTTCACCAGCGGCGCGCCGCTGTTCACCGCCGAGGTGAAGCAGGCCGGCCATGATGATGATCCCGCCGATGCGGAAATCGTGATGCAGATCCGCGAGCTGATCGAAACGCGCGTGCGCCCGCAGGTGGCCGAAGACGGCGGGGACATCGTGTATCGCGGCTTCCGGCAGGGCACCGTGTTCCTGGAAATGCAGGGCGCCTGTTCCGGTTGCCCGTCCAGCACGATGACCCTGAAGATGGGCATTGAATCGCTGCTGAAATATTATGTGCCCGAAGTCACCGAAGTGCGGGCGATCTGATCGTGGCCGGAACACCGCTGGACGCGGCCGCGCTGGCCCAGATCTTCACGGACGCGCGCACCCAATATGGCTGGGATGCGACACCGATGACGGCCGAGGATCTGCGCCGGCTGCATGATCTGGCGCAGCTCGGCCCCACCTCTGCCAACGGTTCGCCGGCGCGCTTCCTGTTCTGTCAGTCGGCAGAGGCGCGGGAGACGCTCGCCGCCTGTGTCAGCGAAGGCAATCGCGCCAAGGTGCTGGCCGCGCCGGTGACGGCGATCATCGGCTTTGATCCCGAATTCTTCGAGAAGCTGCCGCAGCTGTTCCCGCATGCCGATGCGCGCAGCTGGTTTGCCGGCAATGCGACGCTGGCCCGCGAGACCGCCTTCCGCAATTCCTCGCTGCAGGGCGCCTGGCTGATCATGGCGGCGCGCGCGCTGGGTTGGGACACCGGCCCCATGTCGGGCTTCGACAAGGCGGCCGTCGATGCCGCCTTCTGGGCCGGCACCAAAGTGGAGACCAACTTCATCTG
>JALOSK010000162.1 GCA_025458465.1 Sandarakinorhabdus sp.
CAGCCTGAACCCGGCGGCGCTGGAAAATCCCTTCTTCCTGATGGCGCCGGACTGGGCGCGGCTGCCGCTGGTGATCCTGGCCACCTTTGCCACCATCATCGCCAGCCAGGCGGTGATTTCCGGTGCCTTTTCGGTGACGCAGCAGGCCATCCAGCTGGGCTTCCTGCCGCGCATGAAGATCGTCCACACCTCCGCCTCCGCCTTCGGGCAGATCTATATTCCGGCGGTGAACTGGACCCTCCTGGTGCTGGTGGTGTTCCTGGTGCTGGGCTTCCGTTCCTCGTCCAACCTGGCGGCGGCCTATGGCATTGCGGTCACCGGCACGATGCTGATCGATACCGTGCTGGTGGGCGTGCTGGTGCTCACCATCTGGCGCTGGCCGATGTGGTGGGCGGCCCCGCTGCTGGCGGTGTTCGCCATCGTCGATCTGGCCTATTTCGGCTCCAACCTGACGAAAGTGCCCGATGGCGGCTGGTTCCCCCTGGTGATCGGCATCATCGGCTTCACCGGCCTCACCACCTGGTCCCGCGGGCGGGCGCTGATGCAGGAACGGCTGCGCGATTCCGCCATGCCGATCGAGCTGTTCATCAAGTCTGCCGCCAAGGCCGCCACCCGTGTGCCGGGCACGGCGGTGTTCATGACCACCTCGCCCACCGGCGTGCCGCCTGCGCTGATCCACAACCTGAAGCACAACAAGATCCTGCACGAACGCATCATGCTGCTCACCGTGGTGATCGATCAGGTGCCCTATGTGTCGGACGAGGATCGCATCGGCGTGGCGGAACTGGGCAGCGGCTTCTATCGCCTGATGATCCGTTACGGCTTCATGCAGGAAATCGACATTCCCGCCGTGCTGCGCACCGTGGAGAACTGCGGCCCGCGCGTGAAGATGATGGAAACCAGCTTCTTCCTGTCCCGCCAGACGCTGCTGGCCAGCGACAAGCCGGGCATGGCGATCTGGCGCGAACATCTGTTCAGCTGGATGATGCGCAACGCCGAAAGCGCGATGGACTTCTTCAAGCTGCCCACCAACCGGGTGGTGGAACTGGGAAGCCAGGTCGAGATCTAGGCCGTCACAGGTCGCTGCTGGAAATGATCACCCAGCCGCCGCTGCCATCGGCCATGAAGGTGGCCATTTCGCCATCTTCCAGTTCGAACGCGTCCTTGCCCTCGATACGCTCGCCGGCGGCGGCCAGCACCTTCACATCGCCACCGGCGGCCCGCACCGTGAACAATCGGCCGGATTTCGCCGCCGCCGGCAGCGTCACGGCCAGCGCGGCGCGCGCCACCACCACATCACGGTTGCCCGAAAGCAGGACATCGGCGCTGGCAAAGAGCGGGCGGGCGGCGGGCGTGGCGCAACCGGCAAGGGCCAGGCTGGCGACAACGAGGGGGGCAATGGTTTTCATTACACGCTTGTAACGTTCCTTGCGCTGCGCGACAAGCCATGTCTGGGACAAGAGTCACAACGACAGATTTGGGGACGAGATCATGACCAGCAGCCGCGAAATCCGCCTTGCCAGCCGCCCCGTTGGCATGCCGGCCGCCGAGAATTTCGAACTCGCCACCTGCGAGCTGCCCGCCCCCGGCCCGGGCGAGGTGCTGGTGCGCAACAAGTGGATGAGCGTGGATCCCTACATGCGCGGCCGCATGTATGATCGGCCATCCTACGTGCCCCCGTTCCAGATCGGCGAACCGCTGCAGGGCGGCGCCGTCGGCGTCGTTGAGGTGAGCAACGCCGAAGGCTTGAGAAAGGGCGACATCGTCTCATCCATGTTCGGCTGGCGCGAAGCGTTCGTGGCGCCGGCCGCCGCGCTGGAAAAGCTGGACGTGCCGGGCGGCCTGCCTATGGAGGCGTTCCTGGGCGTGCTCGGCATGCCCGGCCTCACCGCATGGGCCGGCCTCACCCAGATCGGCAAGCCCAAGTCCGGTGACACCGTGTTCGTGTCTGGCGCGGCCGGTGCGGTGGGCAGCGTGGTGGCGCAGGTCGCCAAGCTGAAGGGCTGCACCGTGATTGCCAGCGCCGGCAGCGACGACAAGTGCGAATGGCTGCGCTCGCTGGGCATCGATCATGTCATCAACTATCGCACCTGCGGCAATCTGCTGGCCGCCGTGCAGGCCGCCGCACCGAAGGGCATCGACATCTATTTCGACAATGTCGGCGGCGAGCATCTGGAAGTGGCCATCGAAGTGGCGCGCCCGTTCGCGCGCCTGATCGAGTGCGGCATGATCTCGGCCTACAACGACACCGAACCCACGCCCGGCCCGCGCAACATCATCCAGGTGGTCGGCAAGTCGCTGACCATGCGCGGCTTCATCGTGATCGAGTTCGCCGGCCTGCGCGGCGATTTCCTGGCCGAAATGGGCCCGTGGATTCGCGCCGGCAAGCTGAAGTGGCAGGAAACCGTGCTGGAGGGCATCGCCGAGGCGCCGGCCGCGTTCATCGGCCTGTTCGAAGGCCGCAACACCGGCAAGATGCTGGTGAAGCTTTAAAGTGGCTTGCGCGCACTCAGCGCCAGCGCCAGCGTGCCTTCATCCAGATAGTCCAGTTCGCCCCCCATCGGCAGGCCTTGCGCCAGTTGGGAGACCTTGACGCCGGTGGGGGCGAGCGCTTCGGCGACATAGTGCATGGTCGCCTGCCCTTCCATCGTGGCCGAAAGCGCCAGCACCACTTCCTTCACCTGGGGCTCGCTGGCGCGCGCCACCAGCGCCGGGATGGCCAGATCCTCCGGCCCGATGCCATCCAGCGCCGAAAGCCGCCCGCCCAGCACATGATAGCGCCCGGAAAACAGGTGGCGGCTGTCCAGCGCCCACAGGTCCGCCACATCGGCCACCACGCACAACAGGCCGGGATCGCGGCGCGGATCGCGGCAGATGGCGCACGGGTCGCTGGTCTCCACATTGCCGCACTTGCCGCACACCACCAGATTGGCCGCCACCGCCTGCAGCGCGCTCAGCAGTGGCTCCAGCGCGGTCTCGCGTTTGCGGATCAGGTGCAGCACCGCCCGCCGTGCGGACCGCGGCCCAAGGCCCGGCAGGCGTGACAGGGCGCGGGTGAGGGCGTCGATCTCGGGTGAGGCCATGGCCCCTTATGGTTACAAGCTTTTACCGCCGCAAGCTGTGAAAGCTTGACACTTATTGTCGGCCCGCAGGCTTTGCGCATTGCAGCATATCGGCTATTCGGGTGCGGCAATTTGTCAAAAACACGTACAGGAGAAGCGCCGTGACCGCCATCGGCCAGGACAGTCTGCACACCCGCCGCACGCTGAATGTGAACGGCAAGGACTATGCCTATTACAGCCTGGAAGCGGCTGCCGCGCAGTTGGGGGACGTGTCGCGCCTGCCCTATTCGATGAAGGTGCTGCTGGAAAATCTGCTGCGTTTCGAAGACGGCAGCACGGTCACCACCGCCGATGTGCAGGCCGTGGTCGATTGGCAGGCCACCCGCACCTCTGCCCACGAGATCAACTATCGCCCGGCGCGCGTGCTGATGCAGGATTTCACCGGCGTGCCCTGCGTGGTTGATCTGGCCGCCATGCGCGATGCCATCACCAAGCTGGGCGGCGATCCGATGAAGATCAACCCGCTGGTGCCGGTGGATCTGGTGATCGATCACAGCGTGATGGTGGATGAATTCGGCACCCCGGTGGCGTTTTCGAACAACATGGAACTCGAATATGCCCGCAACCGGGAACGGTATGAATTCCTGCGCTGGGGCGCCAAATCGCTGCGCAATTTCCGCGTGGTGCCGCCCGGCACCGGCATCTGCCACCAGGTGAACCTGGAATATCTCGCCAAGACCGTCTGGAGCAGCGAAGACGCCTCTGGCGCCACCGTCGCCTATCCCGACACCTGCGTGGGCACGGACAGCCACACCACGATGATCAACGGCCTGGGCGTGCTGGGCTGGGGCGTGGGCGGCATCGAGGCCGAAGCCGCCATGCTGGGGCAGCCGGTGTCGATGCTGATCCCCGAAGTGGTCGGCTTCAAGCTGACCGGCACGCTGCCCGAAGGCGTCACCGCCACCGATCTGGTGCTCACCGCCACCCAGATGCTGCGCGCCAAGGGCGTGGTGGGCCGCTTTGTGGAATATTACGGGCCCGGCCTTGATGCGCTCACGCTGGCCGATCGCGCCACGCTGGCCAACATGGCGCCCGAATATGGCGCCACCTGTGGCTTCTTCCCGATCGATACGAAAACCATTGATTACATGAAGCTTTCCGGCCGCGATGCCGAAACCGTGGCGCTGGTGGAAGCCTATGCCAGGGCGCAGGGCCTGTGGCGGGAGGCAGACACACCCGATCCCGTGTTCACCGATGTGCTGGAACTTGATCTGGCCAGCGTGCAGCCCAGCCTGGCCGGCCCGCGCCGCCCGCAGGACAAGGTGCTGCTGGGTGATGCCAAGCCGGCGTTCGAAAAGGAACTGGCCGGCGGCTATGGCAAGATGGAGAAAATGGGCCAGCGCGTGCCCGTTGCCGGCGCCAATTACGACATCGGCCATGGTGACGTGGTGATCGCTGCGATCACCAGCTGCACCAACACGTCCAACCCCAGCGTGCTGGTCGCCGCCGGGCTTGTCGCCCGCAAGGCGCGCGCACTTGGCCTGAAGAACCAGCCCTGGGTGAAGACCAGCTTTGCCCCCGGTTCCAAGGTCGTCACCGACTATTTCGACAAGTCGGGCCTGACGGCGGACATGGACGCGCTGGGCTTCAACCTTGTCGGCTATGGTTGCACCACCTGCATCGGCAACAGCGGCCCGCTGCCCGAACCCATTTCGCAGGCCGTCAACGCCAACGACATCGTGGCGACCTCGGTGTTGTCGGGCAACCGCAACTTCGAAGGCCGCGTGTCGCCCGATGTGAAGGCCAATTATCTGGCCTCGCCGCCGCTGGTGGTCGCCTATGCGCTGGCCGGCACGATGCGCAAGGATCTGACCAAGGAACCGATTGGCGAAGGCACCAACGGCCCCGTCTATCTGAAGGACATCTGGCCGACCAATGA
>JALOSK010000005.1 GCA_025458465.1 Sandarakinorhabdus sp.
TAGGCGCGGAAGATGAAGCTGCTGCCGTCGACAAGATAGAGATGCTGGGCCATGCGCGTCTTGTAGGCCCGTCGGCGTGACGGCGAAAGCCGGATTGCCCGCAGGAAGCGGCTGTGGCATCGCGCCTGCCATGCAGCCCTTCACCACGCTTTCCGGCAAGGCCATCCCGTTCGGCGCCGCCAACATCGATACCGATGTGATCATCCCGGCGCGCTATCTGAAAACCATCACCCGCGCCGGGCTGGGCCAGGGTGCCTTCGCCGCGCTGCGCGAAACGCCGGACAATGTGTTCGACACCCACGCCGGTGCGCCGATCCTGATCGCCGGCCACAATTTCGGTTGCGGCTCCAGCCGCGAACACGCGCCCTGGGCGCTGGCCGATCTCGGCATCCGCGTGGTGATCTCGCCAGGCTTCGCCGACATTTTCGCCGGCAACGCCTTCAAGAACGGCCTGCTGCTCGTCACCCTGTCGCAGGAGGCCGTGGATCGGCTGCTGGAGGTGGCGAAGGATGGCCAGCCGATCACGGTCGATCTGGAAAACCAGGTGGTCACGACCCCGTTCCAGGATCGCTTCGAATTCCCGATGGACCCGTTCCGCAAGCATTGCCTGGTCAACGGCCTCGACGAGATCGGGCTGACGCTGGCGATGACCGACGCCATCGGCAGCCATGAAGCCCGGCTGGCGGCCGAACGTCCGTGGATCGCTGGCGCCGCCGGCTGAACCGGCGCGTACGTCATTTGACGTAGATTCTCCCGCGCAATCGGCGTAAGCTGCGACAGCCTGCCGCACCCGGCAGATCATGGCCCGCAGACGACCGGCAGAGTCGCCGCGCGCCGGGGAGAATGACGATGCGCCTGATTGCAACCCTTTGCCTGGCCGCCGCCGTGGCGGTGCCGGCCGTTGCCGAGCCGATGATCACCGTGCCATCCGGGCACAGCGTGACCGTGGTGACCCACGATCTCGACCTGTCGAGCGCCGATGGCCAGCGCACGCTGGACCGGCGCCTGTGGCGCGCCGCACGGCAGGTGTGCACCTTCACCACGCTGCGCGATCTGGCCGAATCGCGGCTGGTCGATCGCTGCCGGGCCAACACGCTGGCCCGCGTGCAGGCACGGCGCACGCAAGGGATAGCCAACTAAGGGCCAACCAAGGGCCAACCGGGGCGCGCCACGCAGGCGCGGTGCCCGTTTGACGGCGTTGGCAGACCGGGTGAATGCCGGTAAGGGCCGGGCATGACCAAGACACTGCTGCTGCTGCCCGGGGATGGCATTGGCCCCGAAGTCACCGCCGTCGCGCGCCGCGTTGCCGGGCGCCTGATCAACCAGGGCCTTGATCTGGCCGTGGAAGAGGCGCCCTTTGGCGGCGCCAGCATCGACGCGCACGGCGTGCCGTTGACCGAGGACACGCTGGCCCGCGCACTGGCCAGCGATGCCGTGCTGATGGGCGCGGTGGGCGGCCCGCAATGGGCAAGGCAAAGCTATGACACGCGGCCCGAAGCCGGCCTGCTGGGCCTGCGGGCGGGCATGAACGTCTATGCCAACCTGCGCCCGGCGCGCTGTTTTGCGGCGCTGGCCGAAGCCTCCACCCTGAAGCGCGTGTTCGTGGAGGGGCTGGATATCTTGTTCGTGCGCGAGCTGACCGGCGGCGTCTATTTCGGCAGCCCTCGTGGTGTCGAAACCCTGCCCGATGGCCAGCGCCGCGGCGTCAACACGCACGTGTACACCACGTCGGAAATCCAGCGCGTCGCCCGCATCGCCTTCGATCTGGCGCGCACCCGCAAGGGCGAGGTGGTTTCCGCCGAAAAGGGCAACGTGATGGAAGCCGGCCTGATGTGGCGCGAAGAGGTTCAAGCCCTGCGCGACGCCGAATATCCGGACATCAAGCTTTCCCACATGCTGGCCGACAACATGGCCATGCAGCTGGTGAAATATCCCAAGCAGTTCGACGTGATCCTCACCGACAATCTGTTCGGCGACATATTGTCCGATGAAGCCGCCATGCTCACCGGGTCGCTGGGCATGCTGCCATCGGCCGCCATCGGCGATGCCGGCAAGCCGGGCCTGTATGAACCGATCCACGGTTCGGCACCCGACATTGCCGGGCGCGGTGTCGCCAACCCTTGCGCCTCGGTGCTCAGCCTCGCCATGGCGCTGCGCTACAGCCTGGGTGCGCCGGCACTGGCAGACAAGGTGGAAGCCGCGGTGGAAGCCGCGCTGAACAGCGGTGCGCGCACGCCCGATCTGGGCGGCACCCTGACCACGGCGGCGATGGGCGACGCGATCCTGGCGGGGCTCTGAGTTGGGCGGGCCCCTGCTCCGCCGCATCCTCGCGCCCTTTGCCACCGGGCTGCTGTTCCTCGCCCCGGTGCTGCTCACCATCATCATCCTGAACTGGCTGTCGGGCTATCTCGTCGCGGCGCTGGGGCCCGACACGCCACTGGGCCACGCGCTGGGCGCCGCGGGGATGATCTTCACGCCATCCCCCTTCGCGGCCTTCTGGGCCGGACTGGGCATGGCCGCGCTGCTGGTGTGGCTGATCGGCCTTGCGGTGCAGACGCGCTTTCGTCCGCAGCTGGAAGGCGGGCTGGATGGGCTGATCTCACGCATCCCCGGCATCGGCCCGCTGTATCGCCCGCTGGCGCAGTTCGTGCGCATGATGGGCGCAGCGCCCGGCGGCGAGATGAGCGGCATGTCGGTCGTGTCGGTCAGCTTTGGCGACACGGTGGAGGCGCTGGCCCTGCTCACTAGCCCACGCATCCATGATTTCGGGCAGGGCCCGCGCTATCTGATCCTCATCCCCACCGCCCCGGTGCCGGTAGGCGGCGGCATGCTGTTCGTCGAAACATCGCGCGTGAAGCCGGTGCCGTCCATGGGTGTCGATGATCTGGCCAAGCTGTATGTGACGATGGGCACGCTGCCGGCCCCGGGCAGCACGAAATGAGCCTGACGCTGCGGATCTTCCTGGCGCTGCTGGCCGGGTTGGCGGCAGGCGCGCTGCTGCCAGCCGATCTCGGCAAGCCACTGCTGCCCATCACCGACGCCATCGGCAACCTCTGGCTGCAGGCCCTGCAGATGACGATCATCCCGTTGATCGCTGGCCTGCTGTTCACCGGCATCGCAACCTCGGTGGGGCAGGCCGGTGGCGGGCGCATGGCGGGGCGGGCATTGCTGGCCTTCTTCGGGCTGCTGGTGTTTTCGGCTGGCTGGTCGATGCTGTTCGTGCCGCTGCTGCTGGATGCCTGGCCGGCGCCGCCCGATGCGGCTGCGGCCATCGTGGCGAACAGCGCCGGCGCGGCGCCGGTGGGCGAGATCAAGGTCGATATCGGCAAGTGGCTCCTCAGCCTGGTGCCGGCCAACATCTTCGATTCGCTGGCCAAGGGGGACATGCTGCCCGTCGTCACCTTCATTGCCGTCTTTGCACTGGCCGCCACCCGGCTTGATGATGGCCGCCGTGGCCAGCTCGTCAGCCTGTTCGATGCCGTGAAGGACACGATGCTGGTGCTGGTCGGCTGGATCTTCGTGGTGGCGCCGGTGGGTGTGTTCGCGCTGGCCACCAGCGTGGGCATCAAGGCCGGCCTGGGCGCCTTCGGCCTGCTTGGCCATTATATCGCCTTGCTGGTGGCGGTGCAGGTGGGCCTCATCATCCTCGTCTATCCGCTGGCGGTGATCCTGGGCCGGGTTGGCCCGCTGGCCTTCGCGCGCGCCGCGCTGCCGGCGCAGGCCGTGGCGGTCTCCACCCAGTCCAGTATCGCTTCGTTGCCGGCCATCTTCGACGGCGCCGAACGGTTGGGCCTGCCGGAGGCCACCAGCCGCGTGGTGCTGCCGCTGGCGGTGAGCATCTTCCGCATCACCTCCCCCTGCGCCAACGTCGCGGTGGTGCTGTATGTCGGCCATCTGTACGGGATGGACCATTCGGCGCTGGCCTTCCTGGGTGCGCTGCTGGCGGCGCTGGTGGCGGCGGTGTCCACCGGCGGCCTGCCCGGCTCCATCACCTTCCTGGCCGCCTGCGTGCCCATCGCCAACGCCATGGGCGTGCCGATTGCCGTGCTCCCGATCCTGCTGGCGGTGGAACTGGTGCCCGATATCTTCCGCACGCTTGGCAATGTGACGGCCGATCTGGCGGTGACGGCGATGCTGTCCCGCGATCGCACCCGGAGAACCCCAGACGCCTGAACACTGGACTCTGCATGGCGATGCGGTAACAGCGCCGGCGCAGGAGAAGAACCATGGGCTACAAGGTCGTTGTCGTTGGCGCCACCGGCAATGTCGGGCGCGAAATGCTGAACATCCTCGCCGAGCGGGAATTCCCGATCGCCGAGATTGCGGCCGTCGCCTCGTCGCGCTCCACCGGCGACGTGATCGAGTATGGCGACACCGATCGCATGCTCAAGGTGCAGAACGTCGAGCATTTCGATTTCACGGGGTGGGACATCGCCCTGTTCGCCGCCGGTTCCGGCCCGACCAAGATCTATGCGCCCAAGGCCGCGGCCCAGGGCTGCGTGGTGATCGACAACTCGTCGCTTTATCGCATGGAACCGGATGTGCCGCTGATCGTGCCGGAGGTGAACCCGCACGCCATCGACGGTTACAAGAAGCGCAACATCATCGCCAACCCCAACTGCTCCACCGCGCAGATGGTGGTGGCGCTGAAGCCGCTGCACGATGAAGCCATCATCAAGCGCGTCGTGGTGAGCACCTATCAATCGGTGTCGGGCGCCGGCAAGCAGGGCATGGACGAGCTGTTCACCCAGACCCGCGCCATCTTCGTGAACGATGAACCGGTGATCGAGAAGTTCACCAAGCGCATCGCCTTCAACGTGATTCCCCACATCGACAGCTTCCTGGGGCCGGACAGCGGCATGGACGGGTACACCAAGGAAGAATGGAAGATGACGGCGGAGACCCGCAAGATCCTCGATCCCGATATCCAGGTGACCGCGACCTGCGTGCGCGTGCCGGTGTTCGTCGGCCATTCGGAAGCCATCAACATCGAGTTCGAGAAGCCCATCTCGGCCGCCCGCGCGCAGAGCATCCTGCGCGAAGCGCCGGGCGTCATGCTGATCGACAAGCGCGAGGACGGTGGCTACGTCACCCCCGTCGAATGCGTCGGTGATTACGCCACCTTCGTCTCCCGCGTGCGCAAGGATCCCACCGTGGAACACGGCCTCGCCCTGTGGTGCGTGTCGGACAATCTGCGCAAGGGTGCAGCCCTGAACGCGGTGCAGATCGCCGAACTGCTCGGCCGGCGGCACCTGAAGAAGGGCTGAACGAAAGCCGGCAGAACCGGGGCCATATTTGGCCCAAGCTGCCGTTATCCCGCCAGATTTGGTTCAGCGCCCGGCCATGCCGGGCGCGCCATATGTCTGCCTGTCGGCGGGGCATGTTGACGTTTCCGTATTAGTCAAATAATACAGCGTCAGCCGGCCCCACCCCCATTGCCGGCACGACAAACAGAAGGATCGAAACCATGTCGCGTATCGCAATTGCCCTCCTCGCCGCTGCCGCCATCGCTGGCCCGGCCGCCGCGCAGGACGCGCCGAACTTCAACGGCCCCTATATCGGTGTGCAGCTGGGTTGGCAGCAGGATCGCCAGTCGCTGGTTGCCGGCACCGTGCCGCCCGTCACCGCCCGCGCCAAGGGTGACGGCTTCGCCTATGGCGGCCAGATCGGTTATGACTTCAACCTCGGCAGCGCCGTGGTTGGCATCGAAACCTCGCTCACCGGCCGGACCGGCACCAACAACTTCCCGACGTTCGATCTGGAAGCCGGCCGCACCATCAACGTGACGGGCCGCGCCGGCTTCCTGGTGTCGCCTGATGGCCTGCTCTATGCCCGCGGCGGTTATTCCAACGCCCGCTTCAACATCGTGAACCCGGTTGGCCCGGCTGAAACCCGCGATGGCTGGACGGTCGGCGCCGGCTACGAACATGTGCTGGGCCGCAACGTCTCGGCGCGGCTGGAATACAACTACGCCGATTATGGCGATGATCTGCTGCCGGGTGTCGGCGGCGGTGCGCGCCTCAACTATCACCGCCACGCGGTGATGACCGGTCTGAACTTCCGCTTCTGATCCGCATCTCGGGTCCCGCTCCGACCGGGGGAAGGCCCTGGCGGCACATGCCGCCGGGGCCTTTTCCATGTCACGCCTCCAGCCGCCCTTCCGTGCCGGCCCGGCCTGTGAGCTTTGCCGGCTCGTCCAGCAGATCGGCAAAGTGATGATTGGCATCGCGGTGGCTGGCTTCATCGGCCCGCACGGCCAGCACCACGTCGCGCAGCCGCGCCTGTGCCGGCAGCTGCCAATAATCGATGGCAATCTGCGGCGCTGGCACATTGGCGGTATGGCCGGCATCGATGCTGTGCAGAAACTGCGTGTAGCTGATCACCGCCTCCTCTTCGAAATAGCCGACCAGCCGGTGCGCCGTGCGCGGGTGCAGCAGATAGAGGAGGAAGAAGCAGTTGAAGAACATGCCCTGCGCCATCAGCACGGCGGCACGTTCAAGGGCGTTGGGCCTTGCGATGGCCACGAAGGTCATCAGGTGCATCCGCTCATTCTCGGCTTCCAGCAGGAGCTTGCGGATCCAACCGCGATCCGGTTCCATGCGGCGCAGGCATTTCAGGTGCACCAGCATGCCTGCCACCATGCCGGGCACGGCAGCGACGGTTTCCAGCACAACCGCGCGATGGCCATAGCGCCCGGCAAAGAAGCGATCGGCAATCCAGCGCAACAGCCGGGTCAGGCGCCAGGCAATGCGGTCCGAAAGGTCCCGCGGGGGCCGGTGGCCCGCCGCGGGGCGAAGCGTGGCGGGACTGTGGATGTCTGCATGGCTGGCCACGCCAGGCAGGGGCCGCATATCAGGGCTCATGATCGGCATCTCCCTCAGTTCGCGCTGCGGCCATAAACAGCACCGTGGGCAGGGCCAGAGACGGCCCCGCAAGGCGGGCGACACCCGAAGCGAAAGGCGAAGCGACAGGTCATTTCACGCATCCTCGTCATCCTCTGCAAGGCCGGCAGCCGGCGCAGCGCCGACGGCCGGACAGGGGGGGCTGCGATCCGACATCACAATGCCTGGGCATTGCCAGAGGGGCCCGGGATCCCAGATGACAAGGTGGTAATGTTGTGCAGGACTTCAAGGCCGCAAGGGCCACCTGCGGCAGTCTGGCCAGCGGGACGCCAACGCCGCCTCGGCCAAAGGGCGGCGCCGGGCTGCAGCTGGACTGGCTTCAGGCTTCGAAATGGCCCTCGGTACGGGCGCGCAGCATGTCGAGATCGATGCCCGGCGCCATTTCGACCAGTTTGAAGGACGCCCCCTTGGCCGGCCGCGCCAGCACCGCGAGATCGGAAATCACCATGTCCACCACGCCCTTGCCGGTCAGCGGCAGGGTGCAGGCGCGCTTGAACTTGGGCGATCCGTCCTTGGCATTGTGCTCCATCAGCACGATGATCTTCTTCACCCCAGCCACCAGGTCCATGGCGCCGCCCATGCCCTTCACCATCTTGCCGGGGATCATCCAGTTGGCGATGTCGCCATTGTCGGCCACTTCCATGGCGCCCAGGATGGACAGATCCACGTGCCCGCCGCGGATCATCGCGAAACTGTCGGCGCTGCTGAAATAGCTGGTGCGATCCAGTTCGGTGATGGTCTGCTTGCCGGCGTTGATCAGATCGGGATCTTCGTCGCCAGAAAAGGGGAACGGCCCCATGCCCAGCATGCCGTTCTCGCTCTGCAGCGTGACGTCGATGCCTTCGGGGATGTGGTTGGCCACCAGCGTCGGCATGCCGATGCCCAGGTTGACGTAGAAACCGTCCTGCAGTTCCTGCGCGGCGCGGGCGGCCTGTTGATCACGCGTCCACATCAGGCGGCCTCCCTTTCCCGCGCGGCCGGGTCACCCGGCTCACGCACCGTGCGCTGTTCGATGCGCTTCTCATATTCCTGGCCCACGATCAGCCGTTGCACGAAGATGCCCGGCGTGTGGATGGCATCGGGATCAAGCGCGCCCGGCGCCACCAGTTCCTCCACCTCCGCAATGGTCACCTTGCCGGCGGTGGCCATCATCGGGTTGAAATTGCGCGCGGTCTTGCGGAACACCAGATTGCCGTAAGGGTCGGCCTTCCACGCCTTCACGATGGACACGTCGGCCACCAGACCGGTTTCGAGGATATAGGTCTCCCCGTTGAAATCCTTGTGTTCCTTGCCCTCGGCCACCAGCGTGCCCACACCGGTTTTCGTGTAGAAGCCCGGAATGCCCGCGCCGCCAGCGCGGATGCGTTCGGCCAGCGTGCCTTGCGGGTTGAATTCCAGTTGCAGCTCGCCCGACAGATATTGCCGTTCGAACTCCTTGTTCTCGCCAACATAGCTGGAGATCATCTTGGCAATCTGCCGGGTTTCCAGCAGCTGCCCCAGCCCGAAGCCGTCCACACCGGCGTTGTTGGAAATGACGGTGAGTCCCTTCACGCCGGCATCGCGCAGCGCCGCAATCAGTTTTTCGGGAATGCCGCACAGGCCGAAGCCGCCGGACATGACGGTCATGCCATCGAACAGCAGGCCATCAAGGGCTGCCCTTGCATCGGGGTAGAGCTTGTTGGCCACGCGCCGGCTCCTTTCATGTTGCAGGTGCGAGATAGCCAGAATGTCGCAGGTGCGCCAGCGCGGAATCGTGAATCAGGCGCGGGCGCGGCCGATGATGCCGCCCAGAAGCCCGGTGACGGCGCTGCCCGCCGTGCCGAAGGCCAGCAGGCTGGCCGGCACGTCCCCCAGGGCGACAGACACGGCGATGCCCAGTGCCGCCGAAATGCCGCCCGCCAGCGCGCCACCACCCGCCGCAGCGGACAGGCTGGCAGGCCGGCCCTTCAGCGCACCCCAGCCGGCCAAGGCGGAAATGCCCATGCCTCCGATGGCAAACAGGTTGGCGATGGCCGGCACAGAGTGGCCGGCGACCACCATGATGATCTGCGCCAGCGTGCCCAGCAGCGTCGCGCGCGTGAGTTGGTTCATGGCCTGCCCCCCAAGCTTCAGAGGGAAATGCTGCGCCTTTTGCCTTTGTCAGGCAACTGTGCCCTTGAACCCGTCGCGCAGTTCGCGCTTCAGCACCTTGCCGATGTGGCTGCGCGGCAGTTCATCCACCAGCACCACGGCGGCAAGGCGCTGCGTCTTGCCCAGCCTTGCGTTGGCAGCGGTGCGAAGGCCTTCCGCATCCCCGCCGGGGGCGACCACGAACGCCACCGGGGTTTCGCCCCAGGCATCGGACACGAC
This sequence comes from Sandarakinorhabdus sp., assembly GCA_025458465.1. GTDB lineage: Bacteria > Pseudomonadota > Alphaproteobacteria > Sphingomonadales > Sphingomonadaceae > Sandarakinorhabdus. The sequence continues at coordinate 9,252 of JALOSK010000005.1, forward strand.
GCCCACCACGGCGGCTTCCTTCACCCCGGGCAGCGCCACCAGCACGGCTTCGAGGTCTGACGGGTAGATGTTGAAGCCGCCCGAAATGATCATGTCCTTGGCGCGGTCCATCAGGGTCAGGAAGCCATCCTCGTCCAGCCGGCCGATGTCGCCGGTGCGCAGCCATTCCTTGCCATCCTTGTCGATCCAGTAGGCCTTGGCCGTCAGGTCGGGGCGGTTCCTGTAACCATTCATCGTGGCGGGCGATCGGCCCACGATCTCGCCGGGGGTGCCCGGCGGCACGTCGTTGCCCTCCTCGTCGATGATGCGCACCTCGTGGCCGGGTTGCGGCAGGCCCACCGTGTGCAGCTTGTCGGGATGTTCGTGGGCCACCAGCATGAAGCCCACGCCGCCTTCGGTCATCCCGAAGAACTCGATGAGCCCGCCGGGCATCCGGCGCAGCACCTCCGCCTTCAGATCGGCGGCAAAGGGCGCCGAGGTGCAGAATTTCATGAACATCGACGAAAGATCGGTGGCATCGAAGCCGGGATCGGCCAGCAGGCGGCGATATTGCACCGGCACCAGCATGGCGTGGGTGACGCGGTGGCGTTCGGCCAGCTTCAGCCATTCACCCGTGTCGAATTTGGCCATCAGCACCGCGGTGCCGCCCCAGGCCAGGGTGGGAATGAACGAGACCAGCGTGGTGTTGGAATAAAGCGGCGTCGAACACAGCGTCACGCAATCGGGGCCATAGCCGATGCGCCGCCCGCCGGTGATGTGCAGCGATCGCATGGCGCAGCTCTGCACGATGCCCTTGGGCGTGCCGGTGGTGCCACTGGAATAGATGATGTTGAAGCCGGCCTTGGGATCCAGTGGTGCCAGCGGCGGCAGCGGCGCATCGGCATCAAGCCAGCCGTCCAGCGCATCAAGCGCCACCAGTTCATACCCCGTCAGCACATCACCGAATGCGGCCCGATTGGCGGTATCAACAAACACCAGCCGGGCGCCCGAATCGGCGACCATGGCGGCAATCTGGTCGGGCGTGGAGGATGGCGCCAGCGGCGCAATGGTGGCCCGCAGCCGCAGCACCGCGCCCCATAGCACGGCATAATCGGCACTGCTGGCGGCAACGCTGGCCACGCTGTCGCCCGGCTTGACGCCATGCGCGGCCAGTGTGGCGGCAAGCCGCTGCGCACGCTGCCAGTAATCGGCCCAGTTCAGGCGCTGATCCCCGCAGATCACCGCGGGATGTTCGGGCCGCACAGCCGCGTTTTCGGCCAGGGCGGCGGGGAAATCGAAGATGCTCTCGGTGGTCATGGCCGGCAGGGTCGCGAAACCCGGCCGGCCTGTCCACTGGTGTTTTCAGGCAGCCTGGGCGAGCGGCTGCGTGGGCGCGGCCGGCACGGCCTGGCCCAACTGGGTCAGCGCGCGGACATGGGCGGCATAATTGTCCGACAGGCGGGCAAGGTGCACGGGGTCGCCGCCGTTGCGGGCGATGGCGTCGGCCAGCAGTTCGGCACCGGCAACAAGCTGAGCGATCTGGCGCTGCTTGCGACGTTCCAGCTGACGCGGCACCAGGATCATCGCCCATGCGGCGATGCCCGAAAGCGTGATGAGGGTGAACACGGTCATCAGGATGGGCACGATATTGTTGGCCAGCATGGCGGCTCTCCGAAACATGGGGCAGCGGCGGAAATGCCCTGCTCAGCCGGCGGCATGACAGCGACGTAATGTTCGCGCGAGTGGACGTCCGGTCGCGGGCGCTTCTGCCGCACTGCGACATTCCGCAACAGCCTGTGCTGAAATGAAAAAGGGCGGCGGCCTCACGGCCACCGCCCTCCATTCCGTGATGCCTGTGGCAGCTTACAGCGGCTGCAGGTTCACTGCGGCCTGCTTGCCGCGGCGGTCTTCCTCCAGCTCGAACGAGACGCGCTGGCCTTCGTTGAGATTGGCGAAACCGGCGCGCTCCACGGCCGAAATGTGGACGAAGGCGTCCGGCGCGCCATCGTCGCGCTGGATGAAGCCAAAGCCCTTGGTGCCGTTGAAGAACTTCACGGTCCCTTCAACCCGCACGCCATCGGTGACCGGCGTTGCGCGTTCACGCGGCGCTGGGCGACGTTCGAAATCACCACGCGGTTCGCGCGGTTCACGCGGCGCCCGATCCTCAACCGGCAGGGGCTCGCCCTCGATCTTCAGATCCGTGGCCGAGATGCGGCCGTTGCGCTCGGTCAGGGTGAATTCCAGCGGCTGGCCATCGGCCAGACCGGTGAGGCCGGCAGCCTCGACGGCCGAAATGTGGACGAACACGTCCTCACCGCCGTCTTCACGGACCACGAAACCAAAACCCTTCTGGGCGTTGAAGAACTTCACGGTGCCACGGCCGGTGCCAACAACGATCCCGGGCGTCATCTCGCGGCGCGGGCCGCCGAAGCCGCCACCACCGCCGCCGCCGCCAAAACGGCCGCCACCGCCGCCGCCGAAGCCGCCGCGATCGCCACCGCCGAAGCCGCCGCCGCCGCCGCCGCCACCGAAGCCGCCGCGACCACCGCCGCCGCCACCGAAGCGATCACCACCGCCGAAGCTGCGGCCGCGATCGAAATCGTCGAAACCACCGCCGTCAAATCCACGCTCGCGCTTGTCGAAGCCACCGCGCCCGGGCCCACGCCCACGTCTGTCAAAGCTCATCTAACGTCCCAAATCCAAAGTGCCTGTGCTGTTGTGGAGCCTGTCGGGCGATGCGGTGAAATAGTCCATGCAGCCGGCCGATAACGCGCCGACCTTCAACGTAAAGCAAAAGCGCTTCACTTGCGAGTCGAATATTGGAACGCGCCCCGGCCCGATACCCAGCCTCCGATTCGGGCGCTGCGCGACCTACCGCCGGCGCGTCACCGCCGCCGCCAGCACGCCGGCCATCAACGCCGCCGCCACGGCCGACAGGCCGTAGGCAAGGCTGTGTTCCTGCGCGTTCACATACACCCAGCGTTCGAAGCCCGACTTGTCGATCACGAACGGCGCCGATGTGCTGGCCAGCACCCGGCCCTTGCGGATCAGGTGGATTTCGGCAGCATACTCGCCCACCGGCACCGCCGCCGGCAACGCGATGCGGGCGGCATAGAGCACATCGCGGGTCAGCTCGACCCCGCCCGGCCGTTCGGCAAACAGGCCGGCGCGTTCGCGTGCCGCCACCAGCCCGGCCTCGAACGTCCGGGTGGTGGCATCGCCAGCCGCGCTCACCGGTGACAATTGCAGGTTGCGGATGCCGATTTCATAGATGGCGGTGGTGCGTTCATCGGCCAGTTCGGCGACCGGGCGCGTTGCCGCCACCGCATAGAAGCCGGGCACCGATTCGAAGCGCACCGCCTGCGCGTTCACCCAGATACCGGCTATGCGCTCCTTGCGGCGCACGGTGACGGGGGCGGCTGGCCCGCGCACCACCACCGCGATATCGGGCGGATCATCGGGCGCCTGGCCGCGCGGATACTGGATGGCGCCGAACACCAGCAGTTCGGCGCCGCGGAAGGTGGTGTTGATGTCGATGCGCGCCTGGCTGAGCTGGGTGATGAGGCCGATGGGCGCCGCACCGGCCAAAAGCGGCCACAGCAGCAGCCACTGCAACAGGGGCAGGATGCGCCGCATCATGCGCCCTCGAACAGCGCGAACGGTTCGGCCGGCCGCAGCGTGAGCCCGAAGGCCAGCCGCGCCGCCACCGCCAGCACCAGCAGCGCCAGCGCCAGCCGCAGCCGATCGGGCGGCATCTTCTGGGCCGCGCGCACGCCGAACTGGGCACCGGCCACCCCGCCCACCAGCAGCAACAGCGCCAGCACGATATCGACGGTTTTCGATGCGGTGGCGTGCAACAGGGTGGTGGCCGCCGTCACGAAGATGATCTGGAACAGCGAGGTGCCCACCACCGCCTGCGCCCGCATGCCCAGCACATAGACCATGGCCGGCACCATGATGAAGCCGCCGCCGATGCCCATGATGACGGTGAGCATGCCCACCAGCGCACCCAGCAGCAACGGGGCCAGCGGCGAGATGTAGAGGCCGGACCGCTGGAAGCGCATCCGCCACGGCAAGGCCGCCACCCACGAAAGATGGCGCCGGCCGCGCGCCGGGGGATCCTGCCCCGCCCGCGCCGCCAGCAGCGCGGTCACGGCATCACGCAGCATCAGCCCCCCGATGGCGGTGAGGAACAGCACATAGATGAGGCTGATGACGATATCGATCTGGCCGACCGCCTGCAGCAGCCGGAACACCACCTGCCCCAGCCCGGCGCCGATGACGCCGCCGGCCACCAGCACGCCGCCCATCTTCACGTCCACCTGGCCGCGTTCCCAATAGGCCAGCGCGCCCGATACCGATGATCCGGTGATCTGCGTGGCCGAAGACGCCACGGCCACCGCCGGCGGGATGCCATAGAAGATCAGCAGCGGCGTCGTGAGAAAGCCGCCGCCCACGCCGAACATGCCCGACAGGAAGCCCACGCCCGCACCCAGGAGGATGATGACGAGCGCGTTCACCGACATCTCGGCAATGGGCAGATACAGATCCATGCGCGGCCCACGTTACGGCGCTGCGGGCCAAAAGGGAATCGCCCGCTTGAACGCAGGCTTATGACGGCAGCGCGATCACCGACAATTGCCGGCCATAATCGGCTTCGGCCCGGTGGGTGGTGCGGCGGAAACTGAACCAGCGCGCTTCGTCGGGATAGGTGTCCACGCCCATCGCCACGACGGTGCGCACACCGGCAGCGGCAAGGCGGGCAGCGATGAAGCCTTCCAGATCGAACTGGTGATGATCCGGCTTGCCCGGCCGGAAGAACGCTTCGTGCGCGGGATCGGCGGCGCAGAAACGAGCCCGAAAGCCTGCGTCCACCTCGTAACTGCGCTGGGCGATGGTGGGGCCGATGGCCGCCACGATACGGTCTGGCCGGGCGCCCAGCACCGCCATCGCCGCCACCGTGGCCGGGCCGATATCAGCCAGCGCGCCCTTCCAGCCGCTGTGCGCGGCACCGATCACGCCGGCATGGGCATCGGCCAGCAGGATCGGTGCGCAATCGGCGGTGAGGATGCCCAGCGCCAGGCCCGGCGTGGCCGTCACCATCGCATCGGCCGGCGGGCGGGCATCATCGAAAATGCGTTCCGTCACGTGCACCACGGTGGCGGAATGCACCTGATGCAGCGTCACCAGCGCGGCACCGGGTGCCACGGCGGCCACGGCACGCCGGCGATTTTCCTGCACGTTCGTGCGGTCATCGCTGCTGCCGAGGCCCACGTTGAGGCTGGCATACAGGCCTTCCGACACGCCGCCCCGGCGCGTGCAGAAACCGTGGCGCACACCGGCCAACGCGGGAACGGTGAGAAATTCTACAGTATCGCCCGGCACAAGATGTCCTCATCGGCCTGATCGCCCACCATGAAGGCATAGGGGCAGATTTCCTGAAAGCCATGGCGGGCATAAAAGCGCCGCGCCTTGTGATTGTCGGTAAACACCGAAAGCCAGATTTCCGGCGCGCCGCGCTGGCGGGCTTGGTCCATGGCCCAGCGGGTCAGCACGTCGGCGATGCCCAGCCCCTGCCACGGCTTGTAGATGTAGAGCTGCCGCAGTTCCGCCGCGCCCGCCGCCGGATCCGGCGCCGGCAGCTTGAGCGAACTGATCTTGCAGAAGCCGATCGGCGTGCCGCCGGTTTCGGCAAAGCGCACCTTGATGTCGGGATCGGCCAGTTCGGCGGCGTAGGCGGCGTCGCTGCCTTGCGCGAGGAAGGTGGCGAGATCCTCCAGCCTGTAAAGCGTGCCGAACGTGTCGATGAAGGTGGCGCGCGCGATACCGCCCAGCACGGCGCCATCGGCAGGCGTCGCATCGCGATAGCTGATGAGCGGGTGCGTCATGCGCCCCCCATGGCAAATCCGGCCGGGGCTGGCCAGCCGCGCGCCACCATCGCCATCGCCTGAAAGATCGCGCCCATCTGCTGCGGCGCCGTCAGCCGCAACAGGGCCGCCGTGATGGCGCCGGCATCGGCCGCGCTCTTGCCTGCCTTCAGGGCTTCGGCCCGGGCCGCGATGCCCAGCGCGCCAAGGAAGGCGCCCTGGGCCGCCGGGCCATGCACCGCCAGCCCCTGCGATGCGGCTGCTTGGGCGAGCGCGGCGAAATCGACATGCGCGGTCAGGTCATGTTCGCCGGGATGCAGGAACGGGCTCACCCGCTCCCCGCGCCGCACGGCCTGCAGCGTATCGGGCGCCGTTTTGGTGGCGGGCCCGGCGTGGCCATAATCGATCACCAGCATGGCGCCGCCCTGCGTGGCGATCCGGGCGGCCAGCGCGCCGGCAATCGCCATGCCGGCCTCGCTCCATTCGGCATCAGCGCCGGGGCTGTCCTGCCACACGGGCATGAACAGGCCATCCTGATGATCGACGAACAGTTCGCGGCCCTGCCGGCGCTGGCGGACAGGCAGTGCATCGAAGAATTCGTTGGCAATGATGATCAGCGGGCGGTCATCCGGCAGCCCATCGACATGCTCATGCCAGCTGGCCGGCCAGCCGGTGAGCCGGCTGCGCTGGATGCTGCGCAGCGGCATGCTGGTTTCAACAAGGTGCAACTGCATCGCTTCCGTGATGCCCGGCAGCCGGCCGAGCAGGCGCAAGCCATCGGCCATCAATGTGCCATGGCCGGGGCCCAGCTCCACAAGGTGGAACACCGGCTTGCCGGCCCGCAGCCACAGATCGCCAACCCAGGCGCCGATCATCTCGCCGAACATCTGGCTGATTTCCGGCGCTGTGGTGAAATCGCGGCCCAGCGGATCCTCGCCGCCATAATAGGCGGCGTTGCAGGCCGCCATCCACGCATCCAGTCGCAGCGGGCCTTCGGCGGCGATGCGGGCGGCCAGTGTTGCCGCCAGGGTCATGCCGATACGGGCTTTCGCACCAGTGCCAGCACCAGCAGCAGCAGCGCCGCCAGAATCAGCGGCAGCGACAGCGTTTGCCCCATGGTGAGGCCGGTATCGAGGATGCCCAATTGCCGATCCGGCTCTCGGTAATTCTCGATGATGGTGCGGGACAGGCCATAGCCGATGCCGAACACGCCCGACAGCAGGCCGGGCCGCAGCCGGGCGCCGGTGCGCCAGAACAGGTAGGTGAGCACCAGGAACAGCACACCGCCCTCCAGCCCGGCTTCATAAAGCTGGCTGGCGTGGCGCGGCTCTGGCCCGGCTTCGGGGAAGATGATGCCCCAATCGCTGCCAGTGGGCCGGCCCCACAATTCGCCGTTGGCAAAATTGGCCAGCCGCCCCAGCCCGAGGCCCAGCGGGGTGACGGTGGCGACATAGTCCAGCAGGCGCAGGCCGCTGAACTTTGCCGCAAGCCCGTGCAGGAAACAGGCAATGATGACCCCGGCCGCGCCGCCGTGGAAGCTCATGCCGCCATCCCACAGGCGCAGGATCGACATCGGATCGGCCAGATACTGATCGGGATTGTAGAACACCACATAGCCCAGCCGCCCGCCGGCGATGACGCCAACGGTGGCCCAGGTGATGTAATCATCAAGCTGCTTCTGGCTGAGCGGCGCGCCCGATTGCCGGATCATGCGGGTGAGCAGCCACCAGCCACCGGCGATGCCGATGATATAGGCCAGGCTGTACCAGCGCAGCGCGAACGGGCCCCATTCGCTGCCAGCCAGGGTGAAGGCCGGGATGGTGAAGGCTTCGGGCCGCACCGGCAGGGTGGTGAAATCCACCGCCGCCATCATCAGATCGGGAAACATCGTGCCTCTACATCAACTGCCAGCTTTGCCGACACGCGGCCGGCACCATAGAGTGCAGCGTCGAATTTTCCAGTGGGAGAGCAATCGTGGCCGATCTTGAGGCATTCCGCGCTGAAACGCGGGCGTGGCTGGAGGCGAACTGCCCGCCCGAAATGCGCCAGCCCATCCGGGATGATGACGATGTGTGCTGGGGCGGCCGCAACGTGAAGTTCAAGAACGAGGCGCAGAAGCTGTGGCTCGATCGCATGGCCGCCAAGGGCTGGACGGTGCCGGAATGGCCCACCCAATATGGTGGCGGCGGGCTCAGCCGTGCCGAGGCCAAGGTGCTGGGCGAGGAGATGCGCCGCATCAAGGCGCGGCCGCCGCTGTCGAGCTTCGGCATCTGGATGCTGGGGCCGGCGCTGCTGAAATATGGCAACGAGCCCCAGAAGCTGGAGCATCTGCCGAAGATCGCCCGCGGCGAGATCCGCTGGTGCCAGGGCTATTCCGAACCGGGCGCCGGTTCCGACCTCGCGTCCTTGCGCACCAGCGCCGAGGACAAGGGGGACCATTATCTCGTCAA
>JALOSK010000163.1 GCA_025458465.1 Sandarakinorhabdus sp.
ACTGGCTGGTGGCGCGCGGCTTTGCAGCATCCGACATCACCATCGCCGAGATGGCCGGCACGGCCACCTTGCATCTGCGCTGGCGAGCCGCTGGCAAGGCCAGCGCCGCGCCCATGGCGTTGACCGGCCACATGGACGTGGTGGAAGCCAACCCGGCGGACTGGACGCGCGATCCCTTCAAGGCCGTCGAGGAAGGCGGCTATCTGTTCGGCCGCGGCATCCAGGACAACAAGTTCGGCCTTGCCATGATGATGGCGACGCTGGCGCGCCTGAAGACGCAGGGCTTCCAGCCAAAGCGGGACATCCATCTGTTCCTGTCTGGCGATGAGGAGACCGACGGCCTGACCGGCGCCGAACAGGCGAAGCAGGCCAAGGCGCTGGGCGTCGAATATATGCTGAACAGCGATGCCGGCGGCGGCGCGCTGTCCAGTGATGGCAAGCCGTTTGCCTATTCGGTGCAGGCGGCCGAGAAAAGCTATGCCGATTTCACCATCAGCCTCACCGATCCGGGCGGCCACAGTTCCACACCCACCGCCAGCAACGCCATTGCCCGCATGGGGCTGGTGGCGGCGCGCATTGCCGGGCACCGCTGGCCAGCGCAGGTGAACGACATCACCCGGGCCGCGCTGGCCGATGCCGCCAGCCGGCGCAGCGATGCGCTGGGCCAGGCGATGGCGCGCTTTGCGGCCAACCCGCAGGATGAAGCCGCCATTGCAGCATTGCGCGCCCACCCCGGCACGATCGGCCAGATCGGCACCACCTGCGTGCCCACCATGGTGAAGGGCGGCCATGCCCCCAATGCCCTGCCACAGCGCGTCGAATTGACCGTGAACTGCCGCATCTTCCCCGGCACCACCATTGCGCAGGTGCAGGCCGAACTGGCCCGCATCGCCGATGATCCCGGCATCAGCTTTGCCACCGGCGTCGATTGGCCGGTCACGGCTGCGTCTCCGCTGCGGCCCGATGTGCTGGGCGCGGTGCAAGCGGCGGTATCCGCCCGCGCGCCCGGCCTGAAGGCCGTGCCGGGGATGAGCGTGGGCGCCACCGACAGCGTGTTCTGGCGCGCGCAGGGCATCCCTTCCTATGGCACATCCGGCCTGTTTCAGCGGCAGGAGGATGATTTCGCCCACGGCCTCAACGAACGCGTGCCGGCCAGCGCGATTGCGCCGGCGTTGATCCACTGGGAAACCCTGCTGCGCCAGCTGGCCGGCTGAACGCATCGTCTGCGCAACAAAGGTTAAGAAACGCGTTAACCTTGGTTGCATCGGAAACTTAACAAATCACGCGATCAAGCGATTCGAATCAGCGAATCTTGCGATTCGGTCTGCTGTATTGTTGCGGTGCTTGCCACGGAAACAGCGCCTTGCCTTGTGATTCCGCGACGCGAATCCGCCTTGCAATCACAATTAACCAAATTTTGACTCACATTCGTCTATTTCACATGTCAATTCGTGCCAGTCAGTGGCGTAACAACGGGGCTTGTGTATGTTGGGTAGGCGTAACACGCGCCGGCTGCGGGCCAGCCGGGGGGGCAACATGGCGGTGATGACCGCAATGCTGTTGCCCGTGTTGGTTGGCGCTGCCGGCCTGGCCGGTGATACCGCGCAATGGGTGCTGGTGCGCCGTGCGCTGCAGCGCCAGGCCGATTCTGCCGCCTTGGCCGGGGCCTTTGCCCTCACCCAAAGCCTGCCTGCGCAATCCGGCGCGCTTGCCGATCTGGCCAAGAACCAGAATTTCGGCCTGTCCGCCCCGCCGCTGATCGAGAATGCGCCGACGGTCGGCCCGTTTGCCGGCCGTGCGACGGCCGTGCGCGTGCGCCTGCAAGCGGTGTCGCGACTGCCGTTCAGCGGCATCTTCATGGGCAGCGGCGTCACCATCAGCGCCGAAGCCGTGGCCGGTCTGGAACGCGACGGCGATTATTGCATCCTTGCACTGGATGACAGCAACACGGTGGGCATCACCAACAGCGGCAACACGCTGGTTGATGCCCGTTGCGGCATGCACGCCAATGCCACGGGTGAACCGGCCATCACCGGCCAGGGCAGCGCCACCATCGCCGCCAGCCCGGTTTCGGCGGTGGGCGGCATCAACAGCAGCACCAATTTCGCGCCGGGCACGCAATTCACGCCCTACAACATCTCGCAGCGTGATCCGTTCGCCAGCCTGCCCAACCCGGCGCCATCGGGGACCACCTTCAGCAATTTTCGCGTCAATTCCAACCAGACGCGGTCGCTGCAGCCCGGCACCTATACCGGGGGGCTGCGGATACAGGGAACCGCCAATCTTGCGCCTGGCACCTATTTCATCAATGGCGGCTCGCTCGACATCGGTTCGCAGGCGGTTGTGAATGGCAGCGGTGTCACCTTCGTGCTGTCGAATTCAGCCTATAGTACCGGCAGCACCAGCGCGGTGGCGGCCACCACCAAGATCAATGGCGGTGCGACACTGCGGATCACGGCGCCTGACAGCGGCACCTATGCCGGCGTGCTGTTCTATCAGGACCGGCGTACACCGGCGATGAGCGACAATGTCATCATCAACGGCAATTCGGCATCGCAGCTGCGCGGCGCGATCTATGTGCCGCGCAACGAGATCCGCATGAACGGCACGGCCAGCATGGACGTCGATTGCCTGCAACTGGTGGGCTATCGACTGGTATTCACAGGCACGAGCGATCTGCGCAACATCTGCCCGGCCCTGTCGTCTTCCGGCGCCTTCAAGGGCAACATCGTCAGGCTGCTGGGATGATGCGCCGCCTGCTCTCCCGGTGCCGGCATGATCGGCGCGGCGCTTCCGCCGCCGAATTCGCGCTGATCCTGCCGATGGTCGGCACGATGCTGCTGGGCGCGCTGGATTTCGGCAATGCCTGGTCTTCCCGGTTGCGGCTTGAACAGGCTGCCCAGGCCGGCATCGAGATGGTGGTGGCCCGCCAGGGCCTTCAGCCCAACTACAATTACGCCCTTGCCGAAGCGCAGGCGCGCTGGGGCAGTGCCCTGACCGGCAGCAATCTGCAAAGCTGGCTGGAATGCAACGGGGTGCGGCAACCGACCGGTGCGACCCAATGCGGCAGCGGGGAAGCCCGCGCCCGTTATGTCGCGATCAGCCTTCAGGCGGAATATGTGCCCACGCTCAAGCTGGGCAAGATCATCAGCGGCAATGGCCCCAACGGCGGCTTCATCGTCACCGGCGATGCGGCGGTGCGCGTCCAATGATCCGCCGCCTCTCCCGCCTGGCCGGCGCACCGGCCCGCCTGCTGAAGGGCGATCGCAGCGGCGCGACGGCCGCCGAATTCGCCCTCACCCTGCCGGTGTGGGCCATGCTGATCTTCGGCTTCTTCACCATGTCGCGCGTCTATTTCGGTCGCGCCGGGGTGCTGAATGGCCTGGGCGAAGCCGCGCGCGTCGCCACCCTTTGGCCGATGCGCCCGGTGTCCGACATGCAGGCCGCCTTCAACCAGCGCACCTTCGGCCTGATCGGCAGCGAGGCGCCGGTGCTCACCTTTGCCGATGGCGCCGTCAACGGCCAGGCTTATGTGGACATCACGGTGACCTACACGCCGCAGATCGATCTGTTGTTCACAACGGTGACCCCGGTCACCCTCACCTATCAGCGCCGCGCCTTCCGGCCGGCCTGACGCGGCCTGCCGATCGATCGCTAATCGGCCCTGGGATGGGCTGCGGCCCACGCATCAAGCAACTGGGCCGCATCCACGGCCGTGTAGATCTGGGTTGATGACAGGCTGGCGTGGCCCAGCAGTTCCTGCAACTGGCGAAGATCGGCACCACGGGCCAGCAGGTGCGTGGCAAAACTGTGCCGCAGCGCGTGCGGCGTGGCGCTGGCCGGCAGCGCCAGTGCAGCGCGCGCGGCCTGCACCGCACGCCGGATCGTCCCGGCATCCAGCGGCCCGCCACGGGCGCCCCGGAACAGCGGCGCATCAGGGGCCATCGGGAACGGGCACAGCGTCACATAATCGGCAATCGCCGCGCGCACCTGCGGCAGCAACGGCACCAGCCGTGTCTTGTTGCGCTTGCCGGTCACGGCGATGGTCTCGCCCAGTGGCAGCGCAGCGCCGGTGAGCGACAGCGCCTCGCCGATGCGCAGGCCACCACCGTACAGCAGCAGCAGCACGGCGGCATCGCGGGCCGCGATCCACGGCTGGCGCGCGCCGTCCTCCACCACCGCCACCATCTGCGTCACGTCGGCCGGCGCCACCGCGCGCGGCAGGCGGCGCGGCTGTTTCGGCGCCTTCAGCGCGGCGATGGCATCACAGGGCAGGCCTTCGTTGCGGCGCGCCCAGGCAAAGAAGCCCTTCAGCGCCGACACCTCGCGCGCCAGCGAGGCAGCCGCCAATCCCTCGCTGCGCCGCAGGGACAGGAAGGCGCGCAGATCAGCCGCAGTCAGCGTTGCCAACCGGCCGCCATTCACCAGCCCACCCAGATGGCGGGCCAGGAAATCGTCGAACCGTTCCAGCGTGAAGCCATAGGCGCGCAGCGTGTGCGCCGACAGGCGGCGCTGGTCCCCGGCGTGGGCAAGGAAGCGCCCGATCAGGCGGGCCAGTGGCTCGCCCGCAGCGCTCAAAGGATGCTCTGGCCCGTCTTCGCCCAGTCCGCCAGGAAGGCGGCGAGGCCCTTTTCGGTGAGGGCGTGGCCGGCCAGCTGGCGGATCACCGCCGGCGGCATGGTGGCGACATCGGCGCCGATGCGCGCGGCCGCCAGCACATGGACGGGGCTGCGCACGCTGGCGACAAGGATTTCCGTCTTGAAATCATAATTGTCGTAGATGGTGCGGATGTCCTGGATCAATTCCATGCCATCGTGGCCGATATCATCAAGCCGCCCGACGAACGGCGAGATATAGGTGGCGCCGGCCTTGGCGGCGAGCAGCGCCTGGTTGGCCGAAAAGCACAGCGTCACGTTGGTCTTCACGCCCTCGGCGGTGAGCGCCTTGCAGGTTTTCAGGCCATCGATGGTCTTCACGCCCTCGGCGGTGAGCGCCTTGCAGGTTTTCAGGCCATCGATGGTGAGCGGCAGCTTCACGCAGATGTTGGGCGCCAGCGCGCGCAGCACGGCGGCTTCCTTCATCATGGTGGCATGATCGGTGGCCACCACTTCGGCCGACACCGGGCCTTCGACGATGCCGCAGATTTCCTTCACCACGTCGAGGAAGTTGCGGCCCGATTTGGCGATCAGGCTGGGGTTGGTGGTCACACCATCCAGCAGGCCAGTGGCGGCCAGATCGGCGATTTCGGCAACGTCGGCGGTATCGGCAAAGAATTTCACGGCAGGCCTCTTGGGATCGCGGGAGGAGAGTCGCGGCTTCCATAGCGCAAAGCGGCGGCGCTGTCCTACAGGGTGCGCGGCATGATAGGGGTGGTTCCTTTTTCTCCAGCAAATCCAACAGGAAAGGTTGCAACATGCGAACCAGCAAACTGTGTGATGCGCAGCAATGGCGTGATCTTGATGGCCTTGCCCTGCCGGTCGAAACGCCCATCGAAACCAAGGCCGCTGGCGATCCACTGGCGCTGCCGTGGCTTGCCGAAGCGCAGCGCGCCATCGGCATCACCGAAGTCGCCGGGCCGGCATCAAACCCGCTGATCATCGGCTGGGGCAAGCGGCTGAAGATCGATTATCGCAGCGACGAGATCAGCTGGTGCGGGCTGTTCGTGGCCCATTGCATCAACAGCGGGCTGTCGGCGGAACCGCTGCCCAAAGGCCTGCTCGGCGCCCGCAGCTGGCAGCGCTTCGGCGTGCCCTGCGAGGTGGCCCAGCCCGGCGCGGTGATGACGTTCTGGCGCGTGGCCCGCAACGACTGGCGCGGCCATGTGGGCTTCTATGTCGGGGAAGATGCCACTGCCTATCACATACTGGGCGGCAACCAGGGCGACGCGGTGAACGTGAAGCGCTTTGCCAAGAGCCGATTTCTCGCCGCGCGCTGGCCTGCCACAGCGCCGGCACCGGCCGGCGGCCCTCGCCTGCTGCGCGCCGATGGGCGGCTTTCCGTGAACGAGCAGTAGGCGCGGGTCAGCCCGCCAACTGCTTCTTCAGTTCGGTCTTCAATATCTTGCCATTGGCGTTGCGCGGCAGCGGTTCGTTCGAGAAATGCACCGCCACCGGCACCTTGAAGGCCGCCTGCCGCGCCGCCACGAAGGCCCGCAATTCCTCCTCGCTGGCGTGGCCGCCGGGCTTCAGCGTCACGAAGGCCACCGGCTCCTCGCCCAGCGATTTGTGCGGGCGGCCCACCAGCGCTGCGTCCATCACCGCGGGGTGTTCATAGAGGGCGTTTTCCACCTCCACGCAGTAGATATTCTCGCCGCCGCGGATCAGCATGTCCTTGGCGCGGTCGATGATGAAGCAGAAGCCTTCCTCGTCGATGCGCGCCAGATCGCCGGTGCGCACCCAGCCGTCGATGAAGGTGGCGGCCGTGGCGTCGGGCTTGTTCCAGTAGAGCTTCACCACGTTGGGTCCATAGCCATAAAGCTCGCCCACCTGGTTCGGCCCCAGCACCTTGCCGTCAGGATCGCGCACCTGCAGATCGCACACCGGCACCGGCGGGCCGCAGCTGTCGGGCCGGTGCTCATAGTCTTCGGCCATGTGGTGGGTGAAGGTGGCGCTGGTCTCCGTCATGCCCCAGCCGTTGCCGGGCCTGGCCTTGAACTGGCTGCCGATCTGGCGGACCAGTTCGGGCGCCGATGGCGCGCCGCCGTAGGAGACGGTTTCCAGGCTCGACAGGTCGTATTTGTGGCGATCAGGATGCTCCAGGATCTGCCAGGCGATGGTGGGCACGCCGCCAGCCGAATTGCAGCGCTCGCGCTCGATCAGGCCCATGGCCTCGACCACGTCCCACTTCTTCATCAGCACCAGCTTCACGCCGCCGACCAGCGCCGGGTTGAGCACGGCGTGGCAGCCGGTGGCGTGGAAGAACGGCACCGAAAGCAGCGTCGCCTTCTGCGGCGCGTTCGGATCGGCCACCGGCGGCTGCTCCCCGCGCCGCAGGAAGCTGCGCGCCTGTGAACAGGCAGAGGCCATGATGTTGGAACAGATGTTGCGATGCGTGCCCAGCGCGCCCTTTGGCTTGCCGGTGGTCCCGCTGGTATAGAATATGGTGGCATCATCCTCGGGTTGCAGTGCCAGCGCGTCGGCCGGGATCGGGCGGTCGGGCAGGCTGGCCCAATCCTTCGGCCAGCCAATCACCTCTTCCAGCCGCTGCGCGCGCGGATCGCCCAGTTCCATCTCGCTGGCCCGCGTCACATAGATGGTTTCCAGATCGGGGCAGTTGGGCAGATGTTCGGCGATGCGGTTGTAGCGTTCGGCATCGATCAGCAGGATTTTCGTGCCGCTGTCGGTCAGGCCATATTCCAGCTCGCCGCCCGTCCACCAGGCATTCAGCGGCGTGACGATCGCGCCGCACAGCGTGGCGGCATAGAAGGCCACCGGCCATTCCGGCAGGTTGCGCATCACCACCGCCACCCGGTCGCCCTTTTGCAGGCCATTGGCCTTCAGCCGTTCGGCCAGCGCCAGCGTGGCCCGGGCAAAGGCCTCGAACGTCACCCGTTCGTCATCCAGCACCATGAAGATCTTGTCGCCATGGGCGCGCCCGGCGGCAAAGCAGTGCGCCAGGCTGGGCGGGGCGTTCTTCCAAACGCGGGTCGGCCGGCCGCCAATGGCGACGGTTTCCATCTCCAGTGGCTGCCCCGGCCCGGTGAGGATCGCATGCGCATCGGCAATCGACATCGCTGGCCATGTGGTCATCAATCCATCCCCACTCATCGGTTCTTGTTGGCCACACGATGCCGCAAAGCCGGGCTGCCGGCCAGCCTGACGAATGGGCGCAGTCCCCTTCATTGTGCGCGGCTTGAGGGCGGCGCGTTCCCGGCCTAGGCTGCGTCCGCAAGATGGAGAGAAATGCCATGGCCACCATTGCCAAGACCGCCGAATGGGATGCCCGCGACGCCGCGTCGATGCGAGCCGTGCTTGATGCCCAGCGCGCCAGCTTCACCGCCGAACTGCCAGTGAGCGCCGCCACCCGGCGCGACCGGCTGAACCGGGCGCTGGACGTGGTGCTGAACCACAAGGATCGGCTGGTCGCCGCGCTGTCGGAAGATTTCGGCCATCGTTCGACCGAGATGAGCCTTGTTACCGACATCATGGCCTCGGTGAAGCCGATCAAGCATGCGCTGAAGCATCTGGATGCCTGGATGAAGCCGGAAAAGCGCAAACTGGATTTCCCGCTCGGCCTGCTCGGCGCCAAGGCGCGCATCGAATGGCAGCCCAAGGGCGTGGTGGGCATCATTTCCCCTTGGAACTTCCCGGTCAATCTCACCTTCGCCCCGCTGGCCGGGGTGCTGGCGGCGGGCAACCGGGCGATGATCAAGCCATCGGAATATACGCCGGTCACCAGCCAGGTGATGAAGGAGATCCTCGAAGCCAGCTTCGATGCCACCGAGATCGCGGTGATCACTGGCGGGCCGGAGGTGGGCAAGGCCTTCACCGAACTGCCCTTCGATCACATCATCTTCACCGGCGCCACCAGCGTGGCGCGGCATGTGATGGCAGCGGCTGCGAAAAATCTGGTGCCCCTGACGCTGGAACTGGGCGGCAAGTCCCCCACCATCATCAGCCGTTCGGCTGACGTGGCGCAGGCCACCG
The DNA here is from genome assembly GCA_025458465.1 of Sandarakinorhabdus sp. GTDB lineage: Bacteria > Pseudomonadota > Alphaproteobacteria > Sphingomonadales > Sphingomonadaceae > Sandarakinorhabdus. The sequence goes on from JALOSK010000163.1 coordinate 8,646, forward strand.
AGCGCGTGGCGATGGGCAAGCTGATGAACGCCGGTCAGATCTGCCTTGCGCCCGATTATCTGCTGGTGCCCGAGGAGAAGGAAGGCGAGATCGTGGAGGGGCTCAAGGCCGCCACGGCGAAAATGTATCCCACCATGCTGGCCAACCCGGATTACACCAGCGTGCTCGGCGCCCGTCACCGCGAACGCTTGGAAGCGCATGTGGAAGATGCCCGTGCCAAGGGCGCGGACGTTGTGGTGGTGAACCCGGCCGGCGAGGATTTTGCCAAGCAGAACACCAACAAGATGCCGCTGCACATCATCCGCGGCGCCACCGACGAGATGACGGTGATGCAGGAGGAAATCTTCGGGCCGCTGCTGCCGGCGCCGCGTGCTGGATCGCACCATCTCGGGCGGGGTCACGGTGAACGACGTGATCTTCCACGTCTCCGCCGAAGATCTGCCCTTTGGTGGCATCGGCCCGGCCGGCATGGGCAATTATCACGGCCACGATGGCTTCAAGCAATTCAGCCACCCCAAGGCCATTTACAGCCAGCCCAAGATCGATCTGGCCAGTCTCGCCGGCTTCAAGCCGCCCTATGGCGCGAAGACCGCCAAGGCGCTGGCGCGTGAACTGAAGAAATAAGGCCCTAGGCCGGCGGCTGCGTGGCGATGAAGGCCGGGGTCGCCAGCAGCCGGTCGGTCAGTTCGGCCAGCGCCGGATTGTGCGTGCGCCAATCGAGATCGGGGAAACGGAACGTCAGATAATCGCAGGCCACCGCGATGCAGATATCGCCAAAGCCGCTGCCGCCCGCCCGGCCGTTCATCACGCTGAGCGCGCGTTCGATGGCGCGATATTGCCGGTCCACCCAAGGGCCGGAGGTGATGCCC
>JALOSK010000164.1 GCA_025458465.1 Sandarakinorhabdus sp.
GATCATCCCCACCTTCAAGCGCCTCTACAACATCCGCGACGGCATCACCGTGGAAGAACGCCAGGCGGCGTGAAACTGCCGTCGTTCGAACATGCGCAGTGCATCGGGTTGGCAATGGGTGTTACGCGAACTGCTTGAGGATTGTTGCGCGCACATCAAGACCCGCGCACCCTCAGAGCTCGCCGGCCACACGCTGGCGGAATGGGAACTGCGAACCAAGTACGGCGTCACGATTGTCGGCATCAAGCGCCCGCGCGAGGACTTCACCTATGCACGGCCGGAAACCCGGGTGGACAGGGACGATCTGCTGATCGTCTCGGGCCGCGCCCTTGTAGAGCGGTTCGCGGCGCTGGATTGAAATGCTAGAGCGCGCATTGCGCTCCTTGAACGCGGGAGCATGTCGCCTTTTATGGCGATGGCGTTGACCAGCGTACATCGCATGGCGAGGGGCCTCAATTATTCTGTCGGCTAAGATTTTCGCGCATTTCAGATACGTGAAAATCCTTGCGCGACGAGCTGAAAAAGAGATTAATGCGCATCTGAGATGCGGGATAATCGGATGGCTCTTCATCTGGTCGGTGAGACGATAGACGCCAAACGTGCGCATCAGCGCGCGCAGGCTGGTGATTTGATCCAGCTCGTGCGCGGCGTCTATGTTGAGAACCAGGGGGACATCGAGGCGACCATCCTCGGCCATGCGGTCCGGATCGCGCACTATCTCTATCCCAACGCCTATCTGTCGTCGGCAAGTGCCGTTCTATTGGCGCCGACGCCTGATGGACGGTTATTCATCAGCGGCCGCCGCAACCAACGCACACGGCTGCGGACGCTCGAGATCATCCAGAACGAAGCGCCGAAGCATCCATCGACGGCGATCGCTGTCATCGGCGACGACCTGGGCGAGTTGCGCATCGACGCTTCAACGCCGCGCCAGCGCTTTCTTGAAGCGTTCCGTCTGCGCAGCGAACATGCGAGCGCGGTTACCGTCGACATGCGTGCGCTCATGGCGGCGCGTCTGGTGGAAGAACATGGGACGCCCCAGGCTGCAGCCGACGCCGTCTGGGCGCTGGCGCGCGAGAACTTATGGTATCGTGAAGGTGAGAGCGCCGAACGCTTCCTGCTGGCACAGCCGGGCGTCGCCAAGGCGCCGGTCAACAAGGCGGCGCTCGATCTCCTCGTCGCCTGGCACGGTGAACCGCTCGGTCGGCTGACCCACGATGGCTTCGAATGGCGCTGGAAGCCGGGGCGTCGAACCGGACCGAGCCTCGTGCGCGAGACCACGCCGGGCAAGCTGCCGGCCTTCATTGAATCGCTGTTGCCCGAGGGCTGGCTGGCGCAGGTTCTCCAGGAGCGCGATGAACGCGAGACGCTCCGGCGCGGACGGCGATATATGTCGAACATCGTCATCGTTCAGGGTCGGAAGGAACTGGCGGCGCTGCCTGCCGATATTCTTACGACAACACTGGCTGGACACATCGACGCCGGTCGCTTCACGGGCCGTTACGCCGGTCCGGCGCGGGGCGAGATCGAGGAGACCTTTGAGCAGAACCTGGCGCGCATCTTCGCGCGGGCGGAAACGCCGCGCCTCTCCGGCGTCCAGATCAAGGCGCCGATGAGCCTGATGCCTGATGGCGCCCTCGTGCCGGCCATCGATCAGCCGTTCACTCACATCCTCAAGCCCGCTGGCACGGCAGGCTTCGAGACGTTGCCGTTGGTCGAGTGGCTTTGCCTGGAGCTTGGCCGCTCAGCCGGGTTCGATGTGCCCCACGCCGCGCTGCTGGAAATGCCCGATGGCATGTCGCCGGCCCTGGTTGTCGAGCGGTTCGACATTCGCCGCGGGTCGGCGGATCGCCGGCGTCTGGCGATGGAGGACTTCTGCTCCATTCTCAATCTTCCCGCATCCGCCAAATATGACGGCACGATCGAGCGGATGGCGCGCGGCCTGCGACCGCTGTCCACTGATCCCGCTACTGATCTTGACACACTGTTCCGCCGAGCCGTGTTTGCATGGCTGATCGCAGATGGCGATATGCACCTCAAGAACCTTGCCGTGCTCAAGATCGCCGAGGCGGATGCCAAGGCCTTCACGAGCGTTCGCTTCGCGCCGCTCTACGACGCCGTCACCACGCGTGTATTCCCAGGGTTGGCAGGCGATCGCATGGCGCTGAAGTTGAATGGCAAGGATGACCGTCTGACGCGGAAGGATTTCCTTGCGCTGGCGCGGACAATCGGGCTGTCAGCCGGTGACGGCGAGACTGCGATCGCGGACCTGACTGCACGGGTCGCCGATCGGGTGCAAGGGCTTCAACTGCCCGCCTTTGCGGCCGGGACTGAGGCCGCCAAAACAGCACTGGAGAAGGTGATTGCCTTGGTACAGCATGATGGCTCAGATGAACCCGTCGGAAGCCAGCCAATGCGGCGCGCGCCGCTCTCTCACTGCAAATCAGCGGAGGATTGAATCTCAATCGGCCGAGCACGCTCCGTCCAGCGACCGGTTCCAATGTGCCAGACAGTGGCGACCAAGATATCGTTGCGCTCCTTGTCGAATCCGGCCGGTGACGGTCCTTTTTGCGGCGGTTGTAGATGGAGCCGATGCGCGAAAATCGGGTTCAAAATCGGAATAGGGGTCGATAGATGCCGAAACGGCGAAAAAAATTTCGCGCTGATTTCGTCAATGATTTCAATAGCGCGATTAACTGACGGGCCATGGGCCGGGCTGCCGCACCTGTTTTCAGAAATAATGCAAACGAAATCAGAGGGTTATGAGGGTTTTGAACAATCGAGTGGGAGTGACGGTCACGGCCAGGTGATGGCCATGATCTCCCAGTTCTTTTCCCCCGCGGGCAGCCGCACGCTGCGCACATCCCCCGCGCGCGCGCCGCGCAGGGCGCGGGCGATGGGCGCGCTCCAGCCGATCAGGCCGCTTGCCGCATCCTGTTCGTCGTCGCCCACCAGGGTGATGGTGCGGCGGTTGTCGTCATCATCGGCAATCTCGACGGTGCAGCCGAACAGCACCTTGTCGCGCTCCGTCTGGCGAGCTGGATCGATCACGCGCGCCGCGGCCATGCGCTTTGCAAGATGCGCCAGTTCCCGATCAATCTCGCGCAGGCGCTTGCGGCCATAGAGATAATCGCCATTCTCGCTGCGGTCGCCATTGCCTGCGGCCCAGCGCACCACCTCCACCATCTGTGGCCGTTCCGTGTGCAGCAGATGATCGTATCGCGCCCGCATGGTCGCCATGCCGGCCGGTGTGATGGGGTTGCCGTCTGTCACAGATCCAACTGGCCCTGCATGGTTTCGGCGGGCTTCTTGCGGCGACCTTCGGTGGAAGGCAAGCCGGCGCGGCGGCTGCCATGGCGGGCCACGATGGCGCGCGCCGGCGCGGCGTGGGCGGGATCGCGGCGCAGCGCGGTGATGGCGGCCTTGGCCTCGCGCGCGGCCTGTTCATGGTTCACCAGCGGGGCGGGATAGGCCACCGGCGCCGGCGCTTTCCACGGTTCATGCACGAACGGCGTTGGCAGCGCGGCAAGTTCCGGCACCCAGCGCCGGATGAAATCACCATCCGCGTCCTGATCCAGCCCCTGTTTCACCGGGTTGTAGATGCGCGGGATGTTGGTGCCGGTGGTGCCCGATTGCATCTGCACCTGCGCCCAGTGGATGCCCGGCTCATAATCGGTGAACAGCCGGGCCAGCACCGCGCCCGATTGCCGCCAGTCCAGCCGCAGGTGGTAACTCGCCACCGCCATCACCATCGCCCGCATGCGGAAATTCAGCCAGCCGGTGGCGGCAAGGCTCCTCATGCAGGCATCCACGAACGGCCAGCCGGTGCGCCCCTGTGCCCAGGCCGCCAGCCGCGCTTCAGTCCCTTCGGTGTTCGGGGCGGGCAGGCCGGCATAGGCCGGGTGCAGGCAGCGCGCCTCCAGCCAGGGCGCGTCCTCCAGTTTCTGGATGAAGTGGCAATGCCAGTGCAGCCGGCTGATGAAGCTGTCGATGGACCGGGTGAACTGCACGTCACCCGCCGCCTTCCAGCGCGCGCGGGCCGCCAGCGCGGCCTGATACGCCTCCCGCATCGAGATTGTGCCCAGCGCGAGGTGCGGCGACAGGCGCGAACAGTGATCGGCGCCCGTGTCCGGCGCGGACATGGCGGCGCGATAGGGGCGGCCACGTTCGGCAAGGAAGCCTTTCAACAATGCCAGCCCTTCGCGCCGTCCGCCCGGCTGCCGGCCGGGGCAGGGATCATCGGCAAGGCCCAGTGCGGCGGCGTCGGGCAGCGCATTGCCTGCCACATCGGCCATCGGGATGCTGGCCGGTGCCGGCAGGCGGGGGCTGCGCATCATCGCCTCCCACCGCGCCGCCCAGCCGTTGCGATTGTTCAGCGCCCGCCACACGCCGTGCTGGCGGGTTTCGTGCATCGGCACGCCCGCAGCCTTGGCCCAGCGCCGCACCGCCTTGTCGCGCGTGAAGCTCCACAGATTGCCGGTTTCCTCATGGGCGTGGATGGCGGTGATGCCGTGCGCGGTGTGCAGATCGTGCAGCACCTGAACAGCATCGCCCACACGCACCACCAGCCGCCCGCCGCGCGCGGCGAGGCTGCGATCCAGATCGGCCAGACTTTCGGCCAGAAATGCAAACTGCCGAGCGCTGCAGTCGGGCTGCCGCCACTGTTCCGGCTCGACGATATGGAGCGGCAGCACCGCCCGTCCGCTGGCGCAGGCGGCCATCAGCGGCGCATGATCATGCACCCGCAAATCGCGCTTGAACCAGACAATCTCCATCATCGCGATGTAGCCGGTTTGTTCTCGTCCTGCACCGGTCAGCCTGTCGCAGCCGGCTTGGCAGGGCGCGCGCGGCTTGGCATGGGTGCGGCCATGATCCTTTATGGCATTCCCAATTGCGACACGGTGAAGAAGGCGCGCGCCTTTCTGGTGGCTACCGGCAAGCGCCACGATTTCCACGATTACAAGAAGGCCGGGGTTCCGGCCGAGGCGCTGGCACGCTGGGTAGAGCGCTGGGGGTGGGAAGCGGTGCTCAATCGCGCCGGCACCACCTTCAAGGCGCTGCCAGAGGCGGACAAGGCCGGGCTTGATGCCGAAAAGGCCATCGCGCTGATGCTGGCCAACCCCAGCATGATCAAGCGGCCGATCGTGGAGGGGGAGAATGTCGCCCTGATCGGGTTCAAGGCCGACACGTGGGCGGAGGTGCTCTGAGATGGCGCGCTGGCTGGTGAAATCCGAGCCGTTCAAATACAGCTGGGATCAGCTGAACAAGGACGGCCAGACCGCATGGGACGGCGTGCGCAACAACCAGGCGGCGCAGTATCTGCGCGCCATGAAGATCGGTGACGAGCTGTTCTTCTACCATTCCAACGAAGGCCTGTGCATCGTTGGCATTGCCGAGGTGGTGGGCGAACATTTCATCGATCCCACCGATCCCAAGGGGCGGTTTCCCGCCGTGATGGTGGGGCCGAAGGCGCCCATGCCGCGCCCCGTCACGCTTGCCGAGATGAAGGCCGAGCCCCGGCTGGCCGGCATGGCGATGTTCCGCCAGTTCCGCCTGAGCGTGGTGCCGATCAGCGATGGCGAGTGGGACGTGGTGATGGAGATGGCCCGCCGTTGATCAGCCTTCCCGCGCTGCCAGCGCCGCCATGTTGGCCTCGTGGTCGGCGCGGCTGAGCCGGTAACGGGAGACGGCGAGGATCATGCAGGTCCACAGCAGCCAGACCGCTGGCACATAGGTGACGCCCAGCCGCATCAGGCTGTCGGCGCTGACCTGATCGGGTGTCGCGCCCTTGGGGAAGGCGGCCAGGGTCAGCACGAAACTGGCGGCCATCACGCCCAGGCCCTGCACGCTCTTGCGGATGAAGGTGTTGGCCGAGAAGAACACGCCTTCCGATCGCCGGCCGGTGGCCAGTTCGGCCTGTTCCACCAGATCGGCGACCATCGAGGCGACCAGCGCCTGGAAGCAGATGACAAGGCCGACATCGATCAGCGTCACGCCAAACACCGTCCAGAAGATCACCGGATCGCCGTTCGGCGGCAGCAGGCCCAACAGCCTGAGGATGATCGGCAGCGGCAGCACCAGCCCGGCCAGCAGCCCGATGATGACGGCACCGCGCCGCTTGCCGAGCCGGCGCGAGATCACCGGCGCCAGGCTGCCGCCGATGATGGCCGAGGCAAAGACACTCATGGTGATGAGGCCGGTCTGCTGCGGGCTGAACCCCCAGAAATAGGCATAGAAATAGAAGCTGAGCGACGCCGTGACGCCGGTGGCGATGGCGCCGAACAGGTTGGCGGCGAACAGCGCGGCGAAATCGCGGCGGAACAGCGTTTCGAAAATCTCGCGGAAGATGGCCTTCAGGCCCAGCGCGCGGCGTGGTGGCGCCTCGCGCAGGTGGCGGATATGGCCATGGGTGCCCACCGCCGACACCAGGATCGCCACCAGGATGAGCGCGGCGGCGATCAGGCCGTAAAGGGCATAGGCCTCGCGGTTGAACTGGCCGTTGGGGATGGCGGGCGTTGAAAAGGCCGGGAAGATCAGGGTGAAGTTGGTGACCGTCATGATCGTGCCGATCACCCAGGCGAAGAACAGCCGCCAGCCATAGAGGGCGGTGCGATCATCATAGCTTTTCGCCAGTTCCGGGCCGAGCGCGGTGCTGGGCGTTTCATAGAAGGTGATGGCGGTGCGGATCAGCACGGCCAGCACCAGCAGATACCAGAACAGGGCGGCTTGCGACCATCCGACCGGCGGGTTCCAGATCAGCAGATAGGTGCCGGCAGTGGGAAGGGCAGAGGCATAGAGGAAGGGATGGCGCCGCCCCCAGCGCGACCGCAGATTGTCGGACCAGTAGCCGACGATGGGATCGCTGATCGCATCGAGCACCAGCGCGATGGTGAGCGCCAGGCCGACCAGTCGTGCATCCAGCCCGATCACCTGGCTGTAGAAGATCAGCAGGAAGTAACTGAAGCCGCCGTCCTTCACGCCGTAGGCGCCAGCGCCAAAGCCAAAGGCCAGGCGCGTGCGCAGCCCCGGCTTTTCTGGTGTCCCTGCTGCGACCGCCGTTGCTTCAACCATGCATCCTGCCATCCGTCCCAAGGGAAGCGCGTGCCCTTCTTGAACCGGGGCATCGTCGCATCCGGACTATTCCGGTGATTGGTGCGCGTGTAAAGGCCA
>JALOSK010000165.1 GCA_025458465.1 Sandarakinorhabdus sp.
TCGCGGCCCAGCGCGTCGCCAGCCTCGGCAGCAGCGAAGGCGGCGGCCTTGGCGTTCAGCGTGTCGAACACCGTTTCGATCAGGATGAAGTCCACGCCGCCTTCGAGCAGCGCGTCGATCTGCTCGCGGTAGACGGCCTTCACCTCGTCGAACGTCACCTCGCGATAGCCCGGGTCGGACACGCGCGGGGACAGCGAGAGCGTCTTGTTGGTGGGCCCCAGGCTGCCCGCCACCCAGCGCGGCTTGCCATCAGCGGCAGTGGCTTCATCCACGCATTGCCGCATGATGCAGGCGGCGGCCAGGTTGATCTCCCGCACGCGGCTTTCCATGCCGTAATCGGCCTGGCTGATGCGGTTGGCGTTGAAGCTGTTGGTGGCCAGCAGATCGGCACCAGCGGCGATGTAGCGGCGGCAGATGCCGGCAATGGCATCAGGCTTCGTCAGATTGAGCAGATCGTTGTTGCCCTTCTGATCGAAGTTGCTGGTGATGTCCCCGGCATAATCCGCCGCTGTCAGGCCCAGATTCTGGATGGCGGTGCCATAGGGGCCATCCTTGATCAGGATACGGCTGGCGGCGGCAGCCCGCAGGGTTTCGGCGGGATTGGTCATTGGGCGGTCTCCAGCAGCGGGCGGACGCCAAGCAGATGGCAGATGGCATAGGACAGCTCGGCGCGATTGAGCGTGTAGAAGTGGAAGTGGCGCACACCGCCGGCATAGAGCCGGCGCGACATTTCGGCGGCCACCGTGGCAGCCACCAGCTGGCGCGCGGCCGGCTTGTCGTCCAAGCCCTCGAACAGCCGGCCCATCCAGTTCGGCACCAGTGTGTTGCAGCTGGCCGCCATCTTTTTCAGATTGGCGAAATTGGTCACCGGCAGGATGCCGGGCACCAGTTCGATGTCGATGCCGGCGGCGGCCACCCGATCACGGAAACGGAAGAAGATGTCGGGTTCGAAGAAGAACTGGCTGATGGCGCGGGTGGCGCCCGCGTCCAGCTTGGCCTTCAGCGCATCCAGATCCGCCTGCGGGCTGCGCGCTTCGGGGTGGACTTCAGGATAGCAGCTCACCGAAATCTCGAAATCATGACGGCGTTTCAGGGCCGCCACCAGTTCAGCGGCGCTGGCATGGCCGCCGGGCGCCGGCTGGAAGCCGCCGCTGCCGGCCGGCGGATCGCCGCGCAAGGCCACGATATGGCGCACGCCGGCCGCCCAATATTCATCGGCAATCTGATCAAGCTCGGCCGCCGTGGCGTTGACGCAGGTAAGGTGCGCGGCGGCCGGGACCGGCGTTTCGGCAACGATGCGCGCCACCAATTGGTGGGTGCGTTCGCGCGTGGAACCGCCGGCGCCATAAGTGACCGAAAAGAAACGCGGGTTGAGCGGCGACAGCGTTTCCACCGCCTGCCACAGACTGTCCTGCATGGCCGGCGTTTTGGGCGGGAAGAATTCGAACGATACGGCCAGATCGCCGGGCAGATCGGCAAACAGCGGGCCGTTGAGCGCGCGGGCCGCTTCGGCCATCTGGTTGAGGGTCAGGTTCATCATGTCACCCATTGATCGACTTGCTGCCAAGCCAGATGGTCACGCCCAGTTGTTCCGGCCCGGCCGGCGGCAGCCGCTGTGCCACCGTGCCGGCCAGCCCGGCATCGACCAGCCAGCCCAGCACCGCCTCGTCGGCAAAGCCCAGCCGCAGGTGGCGGCGCTCCACCCGCAATTCCTCGCGGTTGTGCGGCATCAGATCGATCACCAGCAGCCGCCCGCCGGGGCGCAGCACGCGCGCCGCCTCGGCCAGCACGGCTGCGGGATCATCGGCAAAATGCAGCACCTGGTGCAGCAACAGCGTGTCGCAACTCGCGGCTGCCAGCGGCAGGGCATACATGTCGCCGGCCTGCACGCGGGCCGCAGTCAAACCGGCGGCGTCCAGCCGGTTGCGCGCGATGCGCAGCATTTCCGGGTTGCGATCAAGGCCCAGCGCGCTGGAGGCCCGCGCCCCCAGAAGCTCGATCATGCGGCCGGTGCCGGTGCCGATATCCACCAGATCACCAATGGCTCCATCGCCCAGCGCCGCCACGATGGCCGCTTCAACCGCCGCCTCGCTGCTGTGGAGCGAGCGTTCCTGCTGCCATTCGCCGGCATGCGCGGCGAACCAGGCGTCCACCGCCGCCGCGCGATCGGCCCGCACCTGCCCCAGCCGTGCGCGATCGGCCGCGCCCAGATCGGCCGCACCGGGCAGGCTGGCCGCCAGCGCGGCAATGGCGTCCAGCACTGGCGCCATGATCGCCGCCGGCCCGGGCCGCACGAACACCCAGGCGCCCTCGCGCGCCCGTTCCACCAGCCCGGCCTCTGCAAGAATGCGCAGGTGGCGCGAGACACGCGGCTGGCTTTGCTGCAGGATCTGCGCAATCTCGCCCACGGCCAGCTCCATCCCCTGCACAAGCAGCAGGATGCGCAACCGCGACGGGTCTCCAACGGCCCGGAATATGGCGAGAATCTGCTCCATCGCGGCGCTTTCCTTAGTCATATAAAGACATAAAGCAATCTTTATATTGGTCAAGCGGATTGTCGGACGGAAGCACACATGCGAAACATCCGGCGTGTCCAGCACTGCCCTCCGAACCGCCTCGCTTGCGCTCTTGTGCGGCCTCCTGCTCGCCGGCTGCACGACGACCGGCAGCACCGACCTGTCGCGCGCCGAAGCGGATCCGTGGGAGAAGAGCAACCGGCGCGTCCACGCCTTCAACAAGGGGCTGGACCGGTGGGTGGTGAAACCCGTGGCGGTTGGATACCGCACCGTGGTGCCCAAGCCGGCGCGCACTGCCGTTTCCAACGCCTATGGCAATTATGGCGAGCCGGCCAACTTCACCAATGCGGTGCTGCAGGGCAAGTTCGCCCAGGCTTTCCGCACGCTGGACCGGTTCATCCTCAACACCACGCTGGGCGTGGGCGGCATCAGCGACGTCGCCACCGACATGGGCCGCCCGCGCGAGCCCGAGGATTTCGGGCAGACGCTGGCGCGGTGGGGCGTCAGATCCGGGCCTTACGTGGTGCTGCCGCTGTTCGGGCCATCAACCTTGCGCGATGGCCTGATGACACCGGTGGATTTCGTGGTGGATCCTGCCGATTTCGTGCGCAATGCCTGGCTGTCGCCGGGTTGGGGCGTGCGCATCGGCGTGATGGGCGGGCGCATCATCAACTTCCGCAACGGGCTGATCGAAACCGGCGCCGACAAGCTGCTGGCCGACAGCCTTGATGACTATGCGCTTACCCGTTCCGCCTATCTGCAGCGGCGGCGCCTGCAATTGTTCGACGGCCAGTTGCCGACCGAGGAAGACCCGTTCGCCGAGCCGGACGAAGCGGCTGCCGCTGCAGACGTCCCGCCGCCGTCCACCACGCCGGCAACACCCGACCCGCCTAAACCCTGACCGCGCAGCCCATGACCAGCGGTGTGAGCGTTTTCAGGGCGCCGAACGCCCGCTCCTCCTCCTGATGCGGCATCGGATCGAGGCTGAAGCCGGCATCGCGGACCAACTGCGCCGAAGGCCGGTTGAGGTTGCAGCCCACGCCCACCACCTTCTGGATCGGGTTCAATCGGTGCTGCCAGCGCTGCCGTTCCGGATCGTCCGACAGCACATGTTCCATGAACAGGAAGCGCCCGCCCGGCTTGAGCACGCGGCGCACTTCGGCCAGCACCTTGCCGACATCCTGCACGCTGCACAGCGTCAGGCAGCAAACGACCGTGTCGAAGCTGGCATCGGCAAAGGGCAAGCGCTCACCGGCGCCGGGGACGGACCTGATCGGCACCGGCGACTGCGCGAGGTGCGCCGCCGCCCGCCGGTTCATGCCTTCCGATGGTTCCACCACGGTCAGGCTGGAGACTTGCGCGGGATCATAGAAGGGCAGCGTCGCGCCCGAGCCGAAGCCGATCTCCAGCACCTCGCCGCTGGCCTGGCTGACCAGCGCCTGACGCCGCCGCATGATGTTGGGATGGCCCAGCGCCCTGTCGAGCAGCCACGGAAAGATGGTTTCGGAATAGAGGCCCATGGGTGGATGGTTGCACGGGCTTGGCGGGCTGGCCAGCGGTGGTTATCGTGAGGACATGCGCACCCTGCTTCCCCTTTTCCTGCTGCTCGTCGCCTGCTCGAAGGAGTCGGCGGATGCCCCAGTGGGCAATGAACAGGCGGTGATCGACAAGGCCGAGGCCGATGTGGCGGCGGCAGAGGCTGAGGTGGGAAAAGCGCCTGAGTAGGCGCGGCCGGCGGCGGAGCCGCCGAGTCCGCCCAAGGGGCAGGCAGAAAGGAACATGCGCGGCAAAGCCGCGCCGTCAGACGAATCAAAAAGGGCGGTCCTGAGGGACCGCCCTTTTCGTTCGCTGGCCGGATTTCGTTGAGTCTGGGAACAGTGCTGCGCACTGTTCCCAGCCAACTCAATCAGAAATCCATGCCACCCATGCCGCCCATGCCACCCGGCATGCCGCCACCAGCACCACCCTTGTCGTCGGCCGGCAGATCGGTGATCGCGGCTTCCGTGGTGATCAGCAGCGAGGCCACCGAAGCGGCATCCTGCAGCGCGGTGCGCACCACCTTGGTCGGATCGATCACGCCGGCCACAACCAGGTTCTCATAGACTTCGGTCTGGGCGTTGAAGCCGATCGTCGGGTCGTTGCCTTCCAGCAGCTTGCCCGAAACCACGCCGCCATCATGGCCAGCGTTCACGGCGATCTGGCGCAGCGGGGCCAGAATGGCCTTGCGCACGATGTCGATACCGCGGGTCTGATCGTCGTTGGCGCCCTTCAGGCCGTCCAGCGCGCGAGTGGCATAGAGCAGCGCCGTGCCACCGCCCGGAACAATGCCTTCTTCCACCGCAGCGCGGGTGGCGTGCAGGGCATCATCAACGCGGTCCTTGCGCTCCTTCACTTCCACTTCGGTGCT
>JALOSK010000006.1 GCA_025458465.1 Sandarakinorhabdus sp.
GTGTAGGTCAGCCGGCCGGTCTTCCTGTCCTTCACCGGGCGCGGGCCGTTGAAGGTGATCATCGGATATTCCATGCCGCCCACCGGGCCGTTGACGCTCTGCGCCACCGGATAGGGGTAGGGGAAGGCAAACTTGCCATAGACATCGATGGTGTGGGCGATGGACTTGGTGGAATAGGCATCCCACAGCGGCCGGGCTTCCTTGGGATAGAAGCTCATCGCCATCACCAGCGGATTGGCCGGATCATCCTGGCGAACGCCCATCGCATCCCACACATATTTGCGACTGGATGCCCAGGCGAAATCGCGCACGTTGCGGGCAGTGAAGCGCCACGTCCTGGCGCCGCTCGCCTTGGCCTTCTCGGCCGCGGCAGCCTCGGCAGGGGTGACGATATAGACGGGTTCCTTGGCCGTGCGGGCCTGCGCCAGCCGCGCGCGCTGGGCCGCGGTGAGCACCTCGGCGGCGTTGGCCAGTTCGCCGGTGGCCGCCACGACATGATCGGACGGCACCGTCAGGCTCACATCATAATCGCCGAATTCCAGCGTGAATTCGCCGCCACCCACAAAGGCCTTGTTGTGCCAGCCTTCATAATCGGAATAGACGGCGGCGCGCGGGAACCACTGGGCCGCCAGGAACAGGCAGTTGCCATCCTCGTCCGGCTTGGTGAAACATTCATAACCCGACCGGCCACCGATCACCCGCGTCTCGATCAGCGGGAAGCTGAACTCGATCTTCACCACGGTGGAAGCGCCGCTGGCCAGCGGCGCCGGCAGATCGATGCGCATCAGGCTGTCCACGATGGTGAACGTCAGCGGACGCCCGCTGCCATCCGTCACCTTCAGGGCAGAAAACCCGCCTTCCCACTCCTTGTAGCGCATGGCGCGGCGCACGCCCGTCATGCCGATGGCGCCGCCCGGACGCACCGTGTCGCTGCGCTCGGCAATGGAATCGCGGCGGAAACGGTTCTGGTCCATCAGCAGCCACAGGTAGCGCAGGCGATCCGGGCTATTGTTGTGATAGGTGATGGTTTCGCTGCCGCTGATGCTGCGCTTGTCCTCGTCCAGCCGCGCGGCGATGCGATAATCCACCTTCTGCTGCCAGTAACGATGGCCGGGTTCGCCGGCGGCGTTGCGATAATCGGTGGGGGTTGGCCAATCCTCGCCCTCGAGCTGGCGGAACTTGTCGACAAAATCGCCCTTGGTCTGAACGATGGGGTTCGCCAGCGCCGGCGCACAGATGGCCAGCGCCACCGCCACAAGCAGACCGCCAAAGTTGCGCATGCGTCACTCCCCAACCGCGCCATCAAGAAAGTTTGCCCCAATGCCCAGCCGCGCCGGGCATTGCAAGCCGCGCACCTGCGCCATTTGCCCCACCCCATTTGCCCCACCCTTGCCAGCGTTGCGCCCGGGAACGCACTGTGACATTGTTACAGATGAAGATTCGCGCATCGGGAGGAACATCATGCGCATCACGTTCGCGATTGTCGCCGTTTCCGTCACTGTCATGGCCGCCCCTGCTCTGGCCTGCGCCTTCGATGGCATGCCGGGATACAGCCATTACAACGCCGACGGCAGCGATCCCTATGCCGGCGCCTATGCCGAAGCGGCGGCCCGCATTGCCGAACAGCGCCGCCAGGAAGCGATCGAGAACGCCCGCCTTGCCATGCTGAAGCGACTGGGCATGGCCGATGGCACCGAAACTGCCCGGGCCGATGGCAGCACGCCTGCCGCCGTGGCAAATGCCCAGCCCTGAAACGCTGAACAGCAACGGTCTGCCGCAAGGGCCCCTGGTCGAAACCAGGGGCCTTTCGCATGAACGGGCCGAAAACGGGGTGTCCCGCCGCGTCATGGCCATTGGCGACTGGTCGCTGCAGCCCGGGCACCACGCGCTGCTGCTGGGGCCGTCAGGGTCCGGCAAGTCCACCTTCATCAACATCGTCACCGGCCTGTTGACGCCCAGTCACGGCGAATTGCGCGTGGCCGGCGAACCCATGTCCACCCTGTCGCCGGCGGGGCGCGACGCCCTGCGCCGGCGCACCATCGGCCTGGTATTCCAGACGCTGCGATTGATCCCGGCGCTGTCGGTGGCCGGCAATCTGGCGCTGGCGCAGAAACTGGCGCTGGGCGTGGTGGATCGGGCCGAAATCGATCGCCTGATCGCACGTGTTGGCCTGGCCCACCGCGCCGAGGCCCGCCCGCGCCAATTGTCCCAGGGCGAAGGCCAGCGCGCCGCCATTGCCCGCGCGCTGGTCACCCGTCCGCGCCTGCTGGTCGCCGATGAACCGACCTCGGCGCTGGACGATGCCAACGCCGCGCGCATGATCGATCTGATGTTCGAGACGGCCGACGCCACCGGCGCCACCCTGCTGATCGCCACCCATGATGGCCGCATTGCGCACCGCTTCGCCAACCGCCTGGATCTGGTGGCGCCGCAGGCCCCAGTTACCGCGGCTGCAGCATGATCGGCCTCAGCCTCGCCTATCTGCGCGACCGGGCGCTCAACACCGCGCTCAACATCCTTTTGCTTGGCCTGGGTGTTGCCAGCCTTGTCATCCTGCTGCTGTTTTCCAGCCAGCTTGAAAACCGCTTCGACCGCGACGCCCAGGGCATCGACATGGTGGTGGGCGCCAAGGGCTCGCCGCTGCAGCTGATCCTGTCTTCAGTCTACCATGTCGATATCCCGACCGGGAATGTGCCGCTGGACACGGTGGAGCTGCTGCGCCGTCAGTTGGGCGTGGCCGAAGCCATCCCGCTGGCGCTGGGCGACAGTTTCCGCAGTTTCCGCATTGTCGGCACCGAGCCGGCCTATCCCGCGCTGCTGGGCGCCAGCCTGGCCGATGGCCGCATGTTCGCAGCGCCAATGGAAGCCGTGATCGGTGCCGAGGTCGCCACCCGCACTGGCGCCGGCCTTGGCCAGCGCTTCGTGGGCGGCCACGGGATGGGCGGCGGCGACGAGGGCCCCAAGCACGAGGAACAGCCGTTCATCGTGGTCGGCCGCCTCAAGCCCACCGGAACGGTGATCGACAGGCTGATCCTGACCCGTGTTGAAAGCGTATGGTCCGTGCACGGGATCGAGGCCCCGCACGCCGATGACCATCACGACGGCGAAACCGCAGCCGAGCACGCCGCGCACGACCATGATGGCGAAAGCGCCGAGGAACACGCCGCGCACGCCAGCCCGGCAGAGGTGACCGCCGTTCTGGTGCGCTTTGGCAGCCCGATTGCCGCCGTGCGCCTGCCCGGCTTCGTCAACCGCCAGACCAATCTGCAGGCCGCGGTGCCGGCGGTGGAAGTGTCCCGCCTGCTCAGCCTGGTGGGCGTCGGGCTGGATGCGGTGCGGGCCTTTGCCGTGCTGCTGATGATCACCGCCGGGCTGTCGATCTTCGTGGCACTGCTGACGGCGCTGAAGGAACGCGAGGCCGACATGGCGATGCTGCGTGTCATCGGCGCCAGCCGCGCCGCCATCATCGGCCAGGTGGCCAGCGAGGGGCTGATCCTGGCCGCTGCCGGTGCGGCGCTTGGGCTGATGCTGGGCCACGGCGTGATTGCGCTGGCGGCCGCCAATATCGAACAACTGCATCAGCTGGGCCTGTCTGCCGCGCGCTTCCATCCCGGCGAGGCGTGGATCGTGGCCGCCGCGCTGGCGATCGGGCTGATTGCCGCCTTGATTCCGGCACTGCGTGTGCTGCAGTCTGATATTGCCGAAACCCTTGCCAATGCCCGTTAGGAGGAAACGCATGTCTCCCCGTCCTGTTCTTGCTGCCGCCCTGCTCGCCGCCCTGCTGGCCGGCCCGGCGGCCCTGGCCCAGACGGCCAAGCCCGATCTGAAGCCGTCGGAAGCCATCTGGAAGCCGGCGCCCACCCCGCCGGGCGGCGTGCCCTGGCAGGTGCTCGAATCCGCCAAGGAAGATCCCGCTGCGGCCAAGACCGGCGCGGTGAAGCCGGTGTATCCGGCGGCGGTCAGATCGCTGGCCGGCAAGAAGGTGAAGATCAACGGCTACATGCTGCCGCTGGGCAAGGGCGCCAGCCAGAGCCATTTCGTGCTGCTGGCCTATCCGCCCGATTGCCCCTTCCACCTCAACCCCGGCCCGCAACAGTTCATCGAGGTGAAGGTCTCCAGCGCCGTTCCGATGAACTATGATGTGCGCACCATCGAAGGCACGCTGGAACTGGCCGGCGGCGACGGCAGCGGCGTGTTCTACAAGATCAGCGACGGGAAAGAGATGTGAGGGCGCTGCTGGCGGCTGTTCTGCTGGCCGCAGCGCCGGCAACGGCCGCCCCCCTGCCCGCCGATCTTGCCGCCCGCATCGACGAGAACATGCGGGCCGCGGCAAACATGGCCCCGTGGCCCGGCATTGCCTGGGGCATCGTGAAGCGCGGCGAGGGGCTGGTGCACAGCGGGCACCACGGACTTGCAGACGTGGCCAGCGAGCGCAAGGTGGAGGCGGACACGCGATTCCGCATCGCCAGCATGACCAAGGCCTTCACCGCGCTCACCATCCACGAGCTCGCGGCAGAAGGCAAAATCCGCCTCGATGATCCGGTGGCAAGACATGTGCCGGAAATGGCCGGCTGGGGCGATGCGCTCACCATCACCGATCTTGTCCATCACATGGCCGGTTTCGTCACCGATGATCCGTGGGGAGACCGGCAGACGCCCTTGCCGGAAGCCGAATTCACCGCGCTTCTGAAGGCCGGCGTACCGTTCACGCGCGCGCCGGGCCTGACCCATGAATATTCCAATCTGGGCTATGCCATCCTTGGCCGGGTGATCCGCAACGTGACCGGCCAGCCGTTCGAGGCCGAAATCGCCCGCCGCCGGTTCCAGCCGTTGGGGATGAACGCCACCACGTTCAACCTCGCTGACGTGCCGCAGGGCAAGCTGGCCACCGGCTGGCGCTGGGAAGACCAGCAATGGAAGCGGGAACCGGACATGGCACCCGGCACGTTCGGCGCCATGGGCGGCGTGATCACCACCGTGCCCGATTAT
Organism: Sandarakinorhabdus sp.; assembly: GCA_025458465.1. GTDB lineage: Bacteria > Pseudomonadota > Alphaproteobacteria > Sphingomonadales > Sphingomonadaceae > Sandarakinorhabdus. The sequence continues at coordinate 4,990 of JALOSK010000006.1, forward strand.
GCGCGCTGGATCGATCACCTCCTGTCCGCATGGCCAGCCGCCGCGCCGGGGACAGCAGAACCGAAAGCCCGCGCCACCATCCGCAGCCTGCTGCGCGGCGAAGGCTCCCCGCGCGGCATCAACCGACCCGGCGATGGCAACGTGCCCTTCTGCCGGGTCGCGGTCGTCTATGGCGGCGGCCTCAGGGTGGGCGAGGATTGCACCATGGGCCGGGTCGCCTTCCACGGCGGCGGCTACCCCGGCTATGGCAGCCACATGGTGTTTGCACCCGATGGCGGCTGGGGCGTTTTCGTCTTCAGCAACAACACCTATGCCGGCCCGGCCGGTCTCGCCTGGGCAGCGCTGATGGCCATTCAGGAGGCCGGGTTGATGAAGGCCGACGCGTTGCCGGTGTCGCCCGCGTTGCAGACCGCCGCCGCCGGCGTCGAGCGCATCCTGGCCAGCGGGCGCGTGGCAGCAGACCCTGCGCTGCTGGCGATCAACCTGCTGATGGACCGCGATGCCGCCCACCGCGATGCCGCCCTGGCGGCCATCCGCAGCCGCACTGGTCGCTGCGACGCGCCGCTGCTCACGGCCGCCGGCGCGCTGGAAGGCACGCTGCGCTGGCGTTGTCGCAATGGGACGCTCAGCGCCCAGCTCCTCCTCGCCCCCACCCCCAGCCCGCAACTACAGGCACTGGACTGGCGCTTCGAGGCCGACGAACGCTGAAACGATGGTCGGGGAGACAGGATTCGAACCTGCGACCCTCTGCTCCCAAAGCAGATGCGCTACCAGACTGCGCCACTCCCCGATGGTGGCCGGCAGCCCGGCATGGGCGATCGGGATGCGGCTGGATGCGATCATCATTGGCGGTGGCCACAACGGGCTGGTGACGGCCTTCTATCTCGCGCAGGCCGGGTTGAAGGTGCACGTGTGCGAGGCGCGGTCCGTGGTGGGCGGGGCGTGCGTGACCGAGGAGTTCGCGCCGGGGTTCCGCAATTCCACCGCCAGCTACACCGTTTCCCTGTTGCAGCAAAAGGTGGCGGCCGACATGCGGCTGGCCGATCATGGTCTGAAGATCGTGCTGCGGCCTTTGAACAATTTCCTGCCGCTGGACGGCGACTATCTGAAGCTGGGTGCCGGGCAGACGCAGGCCGAGGTGGCGCGCTTTTCGGCAAGGGACGCCGCCGCCCTGCCCGCCTATGATGCGCGGCTGGAGGTGCTGGCCGATCAGATGCGGCGGCTGGCGCTGCAGACGCCGCCGGGGCGCGGGCTGAAGGGGCTGGCGGCGTTGGCCGTGCAGGGATGGCCGCTGCTGGGGCTGGACGCCGCCGAACAGCGCGACCTGCTCGCCCTGTTCACCCGCTCGGCCCGCGAATTCCTGGATGGCTGGTTTGAAAGCGACCCTATCAAGGCGGTGCTGGGCTTCGATTCCATCGTTGGCCATTTCGCCAGCCCTGACACCCCGGGTTCGGCCTATGTGCTGCTGCACCATGTGTTCGGGCAGGCGTGTGGCATCAAGGGCGCCTGGGGCCATGCCATCGGCGGCATGGGCAGCATCACGCAGGCGATGGCGAAGGCCTGCGCTGCGGCTGGTGTTTCCATTGGGCTGGACGAGCGGGTGGCGCGGGTGAACGTGGCGGGCGGCCCAAATGGAAACCGGGTGCGCGGCGTGACGCTGGAAGATGGCCGCGTGCTGGAAGCGCCGATCGTGGCCAGCAACGCCGGCCCGGCGCTGCTGTTCCGGCAATTGGTGGACCGCGCCGATGTGCCGGCCGATTTCACCCGCGCCATGGATGGCTATGCCGCCGGTTCGGGCACGTTCCGCATGAATGTCGCGCTGTCGGAACTGCCGGATTTTTCCGTGCTGCCGGGGCCGGGCGCGCATCTTGGCGCCGGCATCATCATGGCACCATCGCTGGATTACATGGACCGCGCCTATACGGACGCGAAGGCGCACGGCTGGTCTCGCCAGCCCATCGTGGAGATGCTGATCCCCTCCACGCTGGATGACACGCTGGCACCGCCGGGGCGGCACGTGGCCAGCCTGTTCTGCTTCTGCCAGCAGTTCGCGCCAGCACTGCCAAACGGGCAAAGCTGGGACGATGTGCGCGAGGATGTTGCCGATCTGATCATCGACACGGTGACCGCGCACGCCCCCAACTTCAAGGCCAGCATCATTGCGCGGCAGATTCATTCACCGCTCGATCTGGAACGCAAGTTCGGGCTGGTGGGCGGAGATATCTTCCACGGCCGCATCAGCCTTGATCAATTGTGGGCCGCCCGGCCCGTGCTGGGCCATGGTGATCATCGGATGCCGATCCGCGGCCTCTATCTGTGCGGCAGCGGCGCCCATCCCGGCGGCGGCGTGACCGGTGCGCCTGGGCACAATGCGGCGCGGGAGATATTGGCGGACAGGCGCGTTTACAGCCGCTTGCGGGTGTAAGCTAACGAAACCCTACGGCCGGCTGCGAGCATAGAGCAGCACGGGCAGGCCGGCCGCAACAAGGCCGATGCACCACAGGTTCGGTTCAAGCCCGGCGGCATAGAGTGCGAAGAGCGCATAAGCCGTGCCCGCCAGCCCCACGATGCGCAGGACACCGCCCAGCCGCTTCAGCGCCGCCAGCGCCACCGCCAGATAGCCGACCAGCATCGCCGACGTGGCGACCAGGATGGTGAATTCGAAAAGGCTGGCCAGGCTGCGGCTGTAGTTCATCACCACCAGCACCGCCGCCAGCCCGCCGGCCAGCCACAGCGAGGCCGCTGGCGCACCGGCCTTGTTGAGCTGGGCAAAGCTGGGCGGGAACTGCCCGGCATGGGCCAGCGCGCGCGGCAGCTCGGCCGCGGCCAGCGTGAGGCCATTGATCGATCCCAGCGCCGAGATGGCGGCAAACAGGCCGATCAGCGCCGCAACTTCGCTGCCCAGGAAGGGCGCGGCGAAATCGGCAAAGGGCGCGTTCGATGCGGCCAGCGCCTCTGCCGGCACCAGCGCGATCATCGCCGCTGAAATCGCCATGTAGAGGAGACCCGCCAGCGCCGGCGCGGCGATGGTGGCGAACGGCACGGTGAATTCGGGGTTGCGGATCTTGTCGGCCGGCAGCGTGGCCGATTCAAAGCCGAGGAAAGCCCACATGGTGAGCGTGACGCAGGTGGTGACCGCGCCCCAGTCCATCGCGGTGGGCGGCGTCACCACCGCCGCCTTCCCCTTCGTGGCCAGCACGAAGCCGGCGATGGCCAATACGGCGAGCAGCGGCACCAGCTTGATGGCCGTGGTGGCCTGCTGCACCGCGCTCACGACGCGCACGCCCGCCAGATTGATCAGGGTCACCAGCAACAGCACGGCCATGGCCGCGCCGGCGCCCAGCCCCGGCACGCTGGCCAGCCCGGGCCACAGAACGGTGAGATTGGAGACAACCGCCACGGCCAGCGCGGCGTTGCCCACCCAGACGCCAATCCAGTAGCTCCACGCCGAAAAATAGCTGGCGTTGGCGCCATAGGCTTCATCGACAAAGGCATAGGGGCCGCACAGGCCGGGCATGCGGCGGCTGAGCGCCGCATAGCATCCGGCCAGCGCCAGCGTGCCGGCGATGGCGATCACCCAGCCACCCAGCGCCGACCAGCCATGGGGCGCCAGCGTGGCCGGCAGCAGGAACACACCCGATCCCACCATGTTGCCCAGCACCAGCGCCAAGGCGGCGACCAGCCCCAGCTGGCGATGCGGTTTGTCCATCGTGCCCCCTCTTGCCCGGTTTGCGCACGGTGGACCACCCGGCGTCAACGGCCCCAAAGGAAAACGGCCACAAAAGAAAACGGCCACAAAAGAAAACGGCCGGGGCGTTGCCGCCCCGGCCGTTCTCGTCAGCGGGAAAATGCGCTTACTTGGCCTGGGCCAGGTAGGCGGTCATGCGCTTGGTGGCCAGCGGCGACAGCTTGACGGCCTTGGCAGCGGCCAGGTTGGCCGACGGGCCGTTGCCGGCCTGCACCACGGCAACCATGCCCATCGAGAAGTGCGGCAGGCACTTGATGCCATAGATGCCCGGCTTGCCGACCTTCAGGACGAAATCCTTGCCCATGGCGCCCTTCTGTTCGGCTTCACCAGCCGGCAGCATGCCGGCGATGGTCTGGGCGTTGTGGCCGGGGTTGGTGGCGACGAACTTCACGGTGTCACCCGGCATCGCCTTGATGAACGCCGGTTCGAACACCATGGCGCCTTCGGCACCCTTGTTCAGCATCTTGACGGTGATTTCCTTGGCGGCAGCCGGAGCAGCGATCACCAGGGCGGCAGCAACAAAACCCAGAAGCTTCATTCTCAGTTCCTCCATCCGGCGCTGGTTGAACGGGGGGCGCCTATTGGTTGTTCACGCCCCGTCCTCCCGGACAGGCCGTCAAGCGCGGCCTCTTACGCGGGTGTAACGATGCGCTCAAGACCGCAATTTGCGACACGTTGTCCGCCGATGGCCGTCTTGTTGTCCTGCCAATGGCAATCACCGGCTTTCGAAATGCTGAACGATCACAGGCTGGCGATCAGACCCACCGCCGGGTTGATGCGGCCACGCACCAGATCGGCCCAGGCGTCCGCCACTTCATGACGGCCGCTCGCCGTTTCGATCTTCAGCCAATCCAGCGTGCCGGCAAAGCGCTTCCATGCCGCCGAAAGCCGCGCGTCGAAACCGGCGGCGCCCCATTCGGCCACGCGCGCCTGGGCCACTGTTGGCGCGAAGAACAATTCAGCCGGCGGGCCGGGCAGTTCGGCCACATTGGCTGTCTGCCAGTGCGTGTCGCCCACGACATGGCTTTCCATCAGCCGGCCCTGCAGCCGCGTGTGCACGTCCAGCCGCAGGGCGCCATTGCCGGAAAAATCGACGAAGGCGATGGCATCGCCCGGCACCGCGGCGACATCGGCATAGGGCAGCACCACATCATAATAGCCGGTGGCCTCGCAAAAGGCGCGATTGCCCGGCGAGGTGAGGCCAACCACGCGTTGGCGCCCTTTGGCCGCCTGCGCCACGCCCAGCGCCGTTTTCGACGAGGCGGACGACAGCAGCAGCGTATCGACCGGCCGCGTCGACAGCAGCGCATCGATCAGGAAGCTGGTGGCATAGAGCGGGCGGAACAGGCACTGGAGATCATCGGACCCCCAATCGCTGCCGGCCGTGTTGTAACGGTTGTAGAAGGGTGGCAGCTGGGCGCGGTGGGCGGCGCCATCGGTGAAGCCGGCGCGGTTGGCCGCCGCCGGCTCCAGCAGGGCGGCGCTGGCCATCGGCCAGTAACCAAAGAACCGATGTCCGGCAGTGACGGCCTCCACGGTGCTGGCCTCTGCGGCGGCAAAGCCCCACACCGGCACAATGCCAAGCCCCAACTCGGCGCAAGGATAGAAATGCCAATAGGCGAAATCATCGCCGTGCACGGCATAGGTGACGTTGTTGGCGGTCAGCGCGAATTTCTCGACCAGGAAACGCGCCTGCCCCGCCACTGGCGGCGGCGGATCGGGCAGCGCAATGGTGGCTGCCAGTTCCGCCTTGTTCACCGCCAGTGTCGTCATGCCCACCCCCAAGATCAGCGAAGCTTTACAGGTTCGCGAACTGCTTCTTCCGTGGCCCCAGATAGCCGAACAGATAGGCCGCCACCTTGCGCATCTGGATCTCTTCCGATCCTTCGGTGATGCGATAGCGGCGGTGATGGCGGAAGATATGCTCGAACGGCTTGTGCCGGCTATAGCCGATGCCGCCGTGCACCTGCATGGCGCGGTCAGCCGCCTCGCAGACAAGCCGGTTTGCCCAATAGTTGCACATCGAGATCTTGTCAGACAGTTCGTGCTCGATGGCTTCGTGGGGCATGTGGTCCATGTCCCACGCCGTCTTGTAGATCAGCAGGCGCAGCATCTCGCACTGGGTGGCCAGTTCCACCAGCGGGAACTGGATGGCCTGGTTCTTCGACAGCGCCTCCCCGAACGGCTTGCGGCTGCGGGCGTATTTCACGCTTTCCTCCACGCAGAAGGTGGCGGCGCCCAGCGATGACGCCGCCTGCCGGATGCGGTTCTGGTGCACGAAGCTCTGCGCCAGCGCCAGGCCGCCATCGGGCGGGCCGAGCAGCGCAGTTTCGGGCACCCACACATCGGTGAAGCTCACCCGCGGGTGATCGGTGGGCATGTTGAACGTCCACAGATATTCCTCCACCTTCAGGCCGGGCGTGTCGGTGGGCACCAGGAAGCAGCTGATGCCGCGCGCCGCGCCATCGGCGCCCGACGTGCGGGCAAAGGTGGCGCAGTGGGTGGCCACGTGCATGCCGGTCGTCCACATCTTCTCGCCATTGATGCGCCAGCCGGGGACGCCGTCACGGGTTTCCGGCACCGCGCGGGTTTCCATGTGGGTGGCGTCGCTGCCGTGGCTGGGTTCGGTGAGGCCGAAGGCGGTGATGCGCTTGCGGGCAAAGCCGCCCAGGATGAATTCCTCCTTCTGCGCCTCGGTGCCAAAGGTTTCGAACATGGCGACAAACGGGAAGTTGCCAACGATGCTGTGTTCGTTCTGCAGATCATTGTGCAGGCCCAGCCCCTTGGCGGCGAAATGATCGCGGATCACCGCCATCCACAGATTGCTGCCGTCCTTGCCGCCATATTTCTTCGGCGCCGAAAAGCGCCAGTGGCCGGCCTTGTCTGCCCTGATGGTGGCTTCGCGCAGCAGCAGTTCCCATTCGCGCCTTGGCAAACCACCGTGCTCGAAATCGGTGCGTGCCCATTCGCGGCGGTGATCGAAGAAGCGGATATTGTCGTCCTGGTTCTCCAACGGCTTGATCTCGGCCTCTATGAAGGCATCCAGCTCGGCCAGATAGGCCTTCAGATCGGCGGGCAGTGCGAAATCCATGGTCAATCCCCTTCCATCCGCCAGTGTGGGCTGCATGGCGTCCCCGAAAAACTGGCGGATTGGGGAAGGACTTGCCGCCACGCGTCATCGGCGCAATCATCCCGCCAGCAAACGGGGGAGAATGGCGATGGATCGCAGGCAGGTGATGGCGGGCGCTGTGTGGGCCACCTGGGCAGCACGTGCCGCCGCGCACGAGGGCGATGCCGATACCATCCTGTTCAACGGCCGGCTGATCACCATGGACGATGCCCGGCCAACCGCCACGGCGATGGCGGTGAAGGGCAACCGCATCATGGCGGTGGGCGGCGATGACGTGCGCAGCCTGGCCGGCAAGGGCACGAAACTGGTCGATCTGAAGGGCGCCTGCGTGGTGCCGGGCTTCATCGATTGCCACAATCACCCGATTGGCGAAGTGCTGCTCTATGAAACATTGGTGGGCAACCCGTTCGAGGTGGAGTTCGTCACCATCCAGTCGATCATCGACAAACTGCGGGCCAAGGCCGCGCAGACGCCGCCGGGATATTGGGTGGACGGCTATTTCCACGACGACACCAAGCTGAAGGACGGACGCCAGCTGACGGTGGACGATCTGGACAAGGTGAGCACCACGCATCCGGTGATGGTGCGCCACCGCGGCGGCCACACGGTGTTCGTCAATTCGAAGGCGCTGGCGCTGGCCGGCGTGACACGCGACACGCCCAACCCGCCCGGCGGCACCTTCGATCGGCTGCCCGATGGCCGGCTTTCGGGTCGCATCACCGACAATGCCATCGACATCGTGGAGGAAAAGGGCCAGCGCCCCACCATCGACGCGGCCGAAAGGGCCCGGCGCGCCCGCGCCGGCATGGCGCACATCAGCGCCGCCTTCAGCCGATACGGCCTTACCAGCGTGCATCACCAGGGCGGCGACATGGCCGCCATCCAGGATGTGCGCGCCGCCGGCCAATTGACCCATCGGGTGAGTTACGAGGCGCGGGGCGCCTTCCTCGATCAGATGATCGCCAGCGGGCTGAAAACCGGCTTCGGCGATGACTGGATCCGGCTGGGCGCCACCGCCGAACATCTCGCCGATGGCAGTTTTTCGGAACGCACCATGGCGCTTTCCACGCCCTATGCCGGCCGCACCCCGGCCTATTACGGGAACATCACCGAACCGCAGGACGTGCTGGATGCCTGGGTGGAAAGGATCGTGCGCGCTGGCATCCAGCCCAACGTGCACGCCAATGGCGATGTGGCGATCGACATGCTGCTCACCGCCTATGAACGCGCGCTGGCCAGGGTGCCGGTGAAGGATCTGCGGCCCAAGATCACCCACTGCACGCTGGTCAACGAAGGCCTGTTGAAGCGCATGGCCGCCATCGGCGCGGTGCCGGCGCCGTTCACCAGTTACGCCTATTACAACAGCGACAAGTTCGGCTATTACGGCAAGGAACTGATGGCCAACGCGATGGCCTTCCGCAGTTTCCTTGATCACGGCATCAAGGTGTGCGCCGGCAGCGATTTCTTCCCCGGCCCGTTCGCGCCGCTGATGGGCATCCAGGGCATGGTGACCCGCACCGGCTGGAACGGCGAGACCTGGGGCGCCAACCAGCGCGTTTCCGTGCTGGAAGCCATCCGCATCAACACGCTGAACGGTGCCTGGGCCGCGAAGGAAGAGGCGATCAAGGGCAGCCTCACCGCCGGCAAGCTGGCCGACCATGTCGTGCTGGGCGAAGACCCGACCATGGTGAAGCCCGAACGCATCAAGGACATCCCCATCCTCGAAACCGTCGTGGACGGGCGCACCCAGTATCGCGCATGACGACCGGCGCCATGACCAAGCTCACCATCCGCCCTGCCCTGCCCCATGAGATTCCGGCGCTGGAAGCGATCATCACCGCCTCTGCCCGGGTCCTAAGCCAGGGCTATTACACCCCTGCTGAAACCGAGGCCGCCATCGCCCACGTGTTCGGCGTGGACAGCGAACTGGTGGCCGATGGCACCTATCTGGTGGCAGAGGCGGAAGACGGGATTGCCGGCTGCGGCGGCTGGAGCAAGCGCGCCACGCTGTTTGGCGGGGACCGTTTTGCCGGCCGCGCTTCCGGCCTGCTCGACCCGGCGCGCGATGCCGCCAAGATCCGCGCCTTCTTCGTCGCGCCGCACGCCGCCCGGCGCGGGGTGGGCGCAGCGCTGCTCAAGGCGTGCGAGGATGCGGCGGCCGCGGCCGGATTCGCCCGCACCGAACTGATGGCCACCCTGCCAGGTGAGCCTTTCTATGCTGCGCACGGTTATGTGGGCGGCCAGCCCATTGATCTTGATTGCGGCGGCGTGCCGGTGCGCTTCGTGCCAATGGCCAAGACACTCACTTTGTAACTCACGCCACGCCAGCCCCATGATGGACGCAACGCCATTGCGCGGCCGCACCGCCAAAAAGGTGTAACATTGCGGCAACAGGCGTCGCGCCAAAGCGCAGGGTGCGCAAATGGCGTATGTTGGCGCGCGCCGAAATCGCGTGTGTCACCCACGCCGGGTTCCCGTTGCAGGCCTGAAAGAAGGGCTTTGTCGACAGGCACCGGGGGCGTTGCCAGTTGTAGCGGCAACGCGGTGTGGCGAAGGGGTGCAGCCTTCGCATCGCCGGTGTGGCCCGCCAGGAGGCTGGTGGTGAATGGCCGTTCAGGGGCGGCCAGACACGATCGCCGATTTGGCACCAAACGAACCAGGGGACTGACATGACGCGATTTGAGAAGACCGATTTCCGACTGGCCACCTCGCTGGTTGCCATGGCGCTGGCCGGCCTGGCCGCCCCAGCGCTGGCCGCCGAGGGTGCCGCCGAAGCAGCCGCCGCCGAGGAACAGGCCGCCACGGCAGCCGCCACCGCAACGGAAGATTCCACCATCGTCGTGACCGGCACCCGCCGGACCGATCGCACGGTTGCCGAAAGCCCGGTGCCGATCGACGTCTTCTCCGCAGACGATTTCAAGGCCCAGCCGTCGCCGCAGCTGCAGAACATCATCAAGACGCTGGTGCCGTCGTTCAACCAGAACCGCAACCTCCTGGGTGACGCGTCGGCCTTCGTGCGTCCGCCGAACCTGCGCGGCCTGCCGGCTGACCAGATCCTGGTGCTGGTGAACGGCAAGCGCATGCACCGTTCGGCCCTGGTGCAGGTGACCGGCGACGCGCTGAACGTTGGCTCGCAGGGGCCTGACCTGTCGCAGATCTCCAGCCCGGCCGTGAGCCGCATCGAAGTGCTGCGCGACGGCGCCGCCGCCCAATATGGCTCGGACGCCATCGCCGGCGTCATCAACATCGGCCTGAGCCGCGCAGACAATGGCCTCAATCTGGCCGCCCGTTATGGCCAGACCTATCGCGGCGACGGTGAAGACCTGCAGATCAGCGGCAACGCCGGCTTCAAGCTGGGCGACGGCGGCTTCTTCAACATCACCGGCGAATTCATCGATCAGAACGTGTTCGACCGTTCGGTGCCGCGTCCGGAAATCGCCCCGCTGATCGCCGCCGGCATCACGCCGCCGCGCCCGACCGGCAACCAGCTCGGCCAGCCGTCCAACCGCGCCTATCGCATGGTGTTCAACACCGCCGTGCCGGTTGGTGATGGCGATGAAGTCTATGCCTTCGGCAACTATGGCTGGCAGCGCCAGTCCAACGATTTCAACTATCGCCGCCCGATCGGCGTCGTCGCGCCGGATATCCCGCTGCGTCCGGGCACCGGCAACCTTGGCAAATCGATCGGCTCGCTGTGGTATCTCGATCAGATCGGCGTGGATTCGGCGACGGGTCGTCCGATCTATGACGCCGAGGGCCGCACCTGGTCGGAAACCACCATCTTCCCGAACGGGTTCGTGCCGGTGTTCGAAGCCTCGATCGAGGACATGTCGATCGTCGGCGGCTACAAGGGTTCGACCGAAGGCGGCCTGAAGTACGACGTTTCGGCCTCCTATGGCACGAACCAGATCCGCTACTTCATGTACGACACGCTCAACCCGTCGCTGGGTCCGGATTCGCCGACCGGCTTCTACCTCGGCAAGGTCAAGCAGACCGAATACATGGTCAATGCGGACTTCAGCTATGAAACGGATATCGGCTTCTACAAGCCGCTGTTCATCGCGGCCGGTCTCGAATTCCGCCGTGAAGCCTTCGAAGTGGGCCTGGGTGATCGCGCCTCCTGGGAGCCGGGCATCTATGGTTCGCAGCTTGTCGAGCGCAACGACGGCACCCGCTTCAACGTGACCAAGCCCGTGGGCGCCAACGGCTTCCCCGGCTTCGGCCCGGACTCGGTGCAGGAAGGTGGCCGCAACAACTATTCGGCCTATCTCGACTTCGAAGCCGAAGTGGTGGAAGGCCTCGATCTCGGCCTTGCTGCCCGTTACGACTACTTCAACGACTTCGGCAGCACCTTCAACGGCAAGTTCAGCGCGCGCTGGGCCATCAACGACGTCATCGCCCTGCGCGGTGCGGCGTCCACCGGCTTCCGTGCGCCGACGCCGGGTCAGCAGTTCACCCAGAACACGCAGACCAACTTCCCGCAGGGCAGCCCCGTGCCGGTCGCCGTGCAGACCGCCCGTCCGGACAGCATCTCGGCGCAGTATTTCGGCGCCCAGGAGCTGGAGCCCGAAAAGTCGGTCAGCTTCTCGGGCGGCTTCGTGCTGACGCCGGGTGGCGGCTTCAACCTGACGGTTGACGCCTACAACATCGTCGTGCGGGATCGCATCGGCATCACCTCGTCGATCAACGTCACCGGCGCTGACCAGTTGGCGCTGCTGGCCGCTGGCCTGACCACCGCGCTCGACCTTGGCCAGGTGAACTATTTCACCAACGGCTTCCGCACCCGCACCCAGGGCGTTGACGTCGTCTTGTCGCACCGGGCGGACACCGGCATCGGCCGCTTCAACAGCAGCCTGGCGGTGAACTACAACCGCACCAAGGTCACCGATCGCCGGTCCATCGCGCTGTCGACCATCCGGCCGACCGATACCCGCGTGCTGAGCCTGATCGACAACACCCGCAAGGGCAACATCGAAGACAGCAACCCGCGCTGGCGCGCAGTGCTGAGCACGGCCTACAGCAAGGGTGCGTTCGATCTGACGGCGCGCGCCAACTACTTCGGCAAGTTCACCACCTACTTCCTGCCGGTGGCCTCGGTGCCGGCCGGCGTGGATCCGGTGGCCTTCCGGGCGCTCTATCCGGCGCCGAACGCGGCGGCCGGTATCCCGGAATGGGGCAAGACCTTCGGCGCCGAAGTCAGCCTCGATATCGAAGCGGGCGTGACCTTCGCCGAGAATTATCGTCTCGCCGTTGGTGTGGAAAACCTGTTCAACAACTTCCCGGATGTCGAAACCCGCAACGCCTATCCGTCGACCGGCGGCCAGGCCAACGGCTCCATCTACCCTGGCTCTTCGCCGCTGGGTCAGGCGGGCGGCTTCTGGTACGTGCGCGCCACCGCCAAGTTCTGAGCGGACGCGGGCATTATCGCTTGCCAACAGCGGGCGGCAGGGCAATCCTGCCGCCCGTTCGTTTTTTCACACCACGAAGGGGAACCCACATGAAACTGTTCGCACTTGCTGCCGCTGCCGCGATGGCGCTGTCTGCGCCGGCCCTTGCCGCGCCGAAGGCCAATGTCGAAAAGGTCGGCCCGGCCGGCGGCCGCATCCTGACCGCCGCCAAGGTGAGCGCCAAGGCCACCACCGTCTACCTGTCGGGCAACCTGGCCGATCCCACCACGCCGGGTGGCAAGGAATGGGGCGACACCAAGACCCAGACGATCAGCACGCTGAACAAGATCAAGGGTCTGCTGGCCCAGCACGGCATGACCATGAAGGACATCGTGCGCATGGATGCCTATCTGGTGGCGGCGCCGGGCATGGACGGCAAGATGGATTTCGCCGGCTTCAACGCCGGTTTTGCCGAGTTCTTCAACACCGCCGAAAACCCGACCACCACCACCCGCACCACCATGCAGATCACCGCGCTGGCCGGCCCGCAGTTCCTGGTGGAACTGACGGTGATCGCCGCCAAATAAGCCGCATGGCGCGGGCGAATGCCGGCCGTCGGGGCACCCCGGCGGCCCTTTTCGTTACAACAGCACGCGTTCGGGCTTGGGCACTTCCGACAGGATGGTATCGGCGGTGATGCGCATCAGCGGCTTGATGTGGCCATCACGCAGATCATAGACCCAGCCGTGCAGGGTGATTTCGCGCCCGGCCGCGAACGCCGCCTGCACCGGCGCGGTCTTGGCCAGGTGCAGCAGCTGATCGCGCACATTCACCTCCACCAGCCGGTTCACCCGCTCCTCGCCTTGCGGCAGTGCCTCGATCTCGCCGCGGTGATCGTTCAGCACCTGCCGGGCATGTTCCAGCCAGTGCGCGATCGGCCCATCGGGCACGCCGTCCAGCGCCGCCTGGATGCCGCCGCAGCCATAATGGCCACAGATCACCACGTGCGCCACTTCCAGCGTGTTGATGGCATAATCCAGCACCGCCATCAGGTTGCGATCATCGGGGTAGACCAGATTGGCGATGTTGCGGTGCACGAACAGGCCGCCGGGCACCGCCTGCGTCATCTGATCGGGCGCGACGCGGCTGTCGGAACAGCCGATCCACAGGAACACCGGCCGCTGCCAGTTGATGTTGCGCTGGAAGAACTCCGGGTTCTCGGCCAGCATCTCGGCGGCCCAGGCCCGGTTTGACAGCAGCAGCTGATCAATCTCTTTCATCTCGCTGTCCTCAGGTCGCGCGGGCGCGGGTGATGGGGGCGTTGATCATCGCGGCCGACTTGCGGGTGGGATCGGCGCGCAGTCGTACCTCGATGTCGCGGAACGAGGCCGCCTTCACGAAGCCGTTGATGATGTCGATGCAATCAAGATCGACATAGGAGGTGGCCGACAGGTCGATCAGCAGGTTGGCGCCATCGGGCACCCGGTTCAGCGCTTCCAGCAGCGCCGGTTTGTGCATGAAATGCAGGTTGCGCCGCGCCCGCACCATCACCGTGCCGCCATATTCGACATAGGTGATGATGTTCCCGGCCGACCGCCAGATGACGAAGCCAAAGCCCACCAGCAGCCCGATCCCGATGCCGATCAGCAGATCGGTGAACAGGATCGCGGCTACGGTGATCACGAACGGCGCGAACTGGGTGTAACCCTGCTTCCAGCGCGTGATGAACAAGGCCGGCTTGGCCAGCTTGTACCCGGTGGCGATCAGGATGGCCGCCAGGGCCGACAATGGGATGAGGTTGAGGATGCCGGGGATGATCGCCAGCCCCAGCAGCAGCCAGATGCCGTGCAGGATGGTGGACAGGCGCGAATCCGCCCCTGCCGCCACGTTGGCCGATGACCGCACGATCACCGATGTGACAGGCAGGCCGCCGAGCAGGCCCGACACAAGGTTGCCGGTGCCCTGCGCCAGCAGCTCGCGGTTCTTGTCGGTCACGCGGCGCCTGGCATCCAGTTCGTCCACCGCCTTCACTGACAGCAGCGATTCAAGGCTGGCAACGATGGCCAGTGTGAGGCCCGTGGTCCACACCTTGGCGTTGGTGATGGCGGTGAAATCCGGCAGCCGGATCTGATCGGCCAGCGCCAGCGGCGTGGCTGACAGCGGCACCTGCACCAGGTGCGTCGGCGCGATCACCAGGCCAGGGGCATGGAGCCGGAACGCCTCGTTGGCGGCGACGCCGAACAGCACCACCACCAGCGGGCCGGGCACCAGCTTCAGCGGGCCCTTTTTGGGTTGCGCCTTGTCCCACCAGAACAGGAACACCAGACTGACGGCGGCGATCAGCACCGCGCCCCACAATATGTCGTTGTTCAGGCTGTTGATGACAGCGGTGAGCGTGTTCTCGCCATCGCTTTCAAAGAAGCCGAAATCGCCTTCGGGATCCCCATCATAGCCAACGGCATGCGGGATCTGTTTCAGGATCAGGATCAGGCCGATGGCAGCCAGCATGCCGGTGATCACCGCACCGGGCACGAATTCGGCAATCACGCCGCCGCGGCTGGCCGCGAACAGCATCTGCAAGACGCCGCCCAGGCACACCGCCAGCAGGAAGGCTTCGAAACTGGGCAGGCTGGTGATCGCCGCCAGCACGATGGTGGTCAGGCCCGCCGCCGGGCCAGAGACGGACAACGGCGAACGGCTGATGCCACCCACCACGATGCCGCCGACGATGCCGGCCACCAGCCCCGAAATCAGCGGCGCGCCCGATGCCAGCGCCACCCCCAGACACAGTGGCAGCGCCACCAGCGCCACCACGATCGATGCTGGCACATCCTGCCGCCAACTGGCCAGCGGCCCGGTTGTTGCTGTCATTCGCAAAATTCTCCCACACCGTCAGGAACGGGAGATAGCAGGCTGGGGCAACCCCGTAACATTACGGAACAGACATGATGGGTCTTTCCTGCAGCGAAGCGGGCGCTTGCGCGAACGCGGCCCGCGCGGCACACAGGCAGCATGAACGCCAAACCGCCCCTGCAGGCCGTCATCATCCCGGTCACGCCGTTGCAGCAGAACTGCACGCTGATCTGGTGCACCAAGACCATGCGCGGCGCCTTCACCGATCCGGGCGGCGACATCGATCGGCTGCTGGCGGTGGCGCAGGAACAGGGCGTCACCATCGAGAAATTGCTCGTCACCCATGGCCATATCGATCATTGCGGCCTCACTGGCGTGCTGGCCAAGCGGCTGGGCGTGCCCATCGAAGGCCCGCACAAGGACGACAAGTTCTGGATCGACCAGAACCCCGCACAGGGCGCCGCCTATGGCGTGCCCGGCGCCGAGGCCTTCACGCCGGATCGCTGGCTTGAGGATGGAGACCAGGTGACGGTGGGTGATCTCGTACTCGATGTCTATCACTGCCCCGGCCACACGCCCGGCCACGTGGTGTTCCATCACGCGCCATCGAAACTGGCGATCGTGGGCGATGTGCTGTTCCAGGGCAGCATCGGCCGCACCGATTTCCCGCGCGGCAACTACAATGATCTGGTCACTGCCATCACCACCAAGCTGTGGCCGCTGGGCAATGACACCGCCTTCGTGCCCGGCCATGGCCCGATGAGCACATTCGGCCGCGAGCGCCAGGCCAACGCCTTCGTGGCCGACAGGATGCTGGCCTGACATGGCGGCGCGGAGCCTGCCCGGGGCGTCGCGCGCGCCCGGCATGGCTGCTGATTATGCCATTGCTGCCATGCGGACATGGCCTTAACGAGGCTGGGCATGAAGACGCTACCGGCCTGAAGCGGCGGTGATCGCGCCGGCTGCGGCGCCGGGGGCAAGAGATGGTGGGAACGGGGTGCGGTTGAACAGCCTGCGCAAGATGGTCCGCGGCAACCGCTTTGCCCTGTTTGCGCTGATCCTGAGCCAGGCGATGGTGCTGCTGCGCAGCGCGGTGATCGCACGCGCCCTGGGCCCTGAACAATATGGCATCGCCGCCACCTTCATCCTGCTGCAGCAGTTCCTGGATTCCAGCAGCGACACCGGCCTGAACAAGTTCGTCGTCGCCCACGCCAAGGGCCATCAGCGGACCATCCTGGCGACCGCGCACGCCATCACGCTGGCCCGATCACTGCTGATTGCGGCGCTGCTGATGGGCGTGGCGCTGCCGGTTTTCCGGGCGCTGGATCTGCCGGGCGACGTGCTGCCCTTTGCCGTGCTGGCGGCATCGGTTCTGTGCATCGGCCTGACCCATTATGACGGGTTCCGGATGCAGCGCTCCGGCGATCTGTCCAACATCTCGCTCGGCAATCTTCTGGCCGACGTGCTTGCCACCGGCGCCGCCGTGCTGCTGGTGCTGGTGGATCAGAGCTACATGGTGGCCATCTATGTGATCCTGGCCAAGTCGCTGACCGCCACGCTGATGTCCTTCCTGCTGGCGCGGCGGCCCTACCGGATCGCCTTCGATCGGCCCAGCGCCGCCACCATCTGGGCCTATTCGCTGCCGCTGATGGTCAACGGGCCGATCCTGTTCTTCTCAGCCCAATCGGAACGGCTGGCGGCGGCCACCCTGCTGCCCGCCGAGCAACTCGGCATCTACACGGCGGCTCTGCTGCTGATCTACACACCCACGCAGCTGTTCCAGCGTTTCCTGAGCACGGTGTTCCTGCCGCAGATGTCGCGGGAGGTGCGCGAAACCGGCCGCCACGGCCCCCGTTTCGCACTGCTCACCTTCGGTTCGGCGGTGGTGATGGCGGCCGGCTATGCCGTGGCCGGGCAATGGCTCATCCTGTTGATCTTTGGCGCCGCCTATCGGCTGGACTGGCAGATCGTGTCGATCATCGGGCTCACGCAGGCGGTGCGATTTTCCCGTTCGTGGTGCAGCGGCGTGGCGCTGGCCTATGGCGTGACCGGCAGCATCCCGGCAGCCAACAGCCTGCGGCTGGTCCTGCTGCCACTCTGCATGGTTGGCGGGTGGACGCTCGACGGCATGCGCGGCCTTGCCATCGGGGCGCTGGCGGGCGAATCGATCGCGATGGCCCATGCCACCTGGTCCGTGCGGCGCGCCATCGCGCGGCGGGCCGCAAGCCCGCCATCCGAACGGCCGTCCAGCCTGCCGGAATGAGAGACGCCAGCGCCTCTAGACGAAATCGTGCGGCGCCGCCTGCGGCACCAGGCCCAGCCACAGCGCCCACAGCGACAGGCCAAGGATCAACACCCAGCTGGCCAGCGCGCCGAAGGCCCGGAACGGGTTGGGCGACGGGCGGCTCATGCCGATGGCGTGCGCAATGCGGGCAATCACCAGCAGGGCGCCGCTGCCCCACAACCAGGGCGAATGATGGCCGGCGGTATATTCGATGCCACCCATCAGGATCAGGGTGAGCGGCACATGTTCGGTGAAATTGGCATGGGCGCGGATGCGTTCCAGCATCTGGGCATCGCCGCCATCGCCGATCATGATCTTGCCGGACACGCGGCGCGACACCACCCGGATGGTGAGGGCAAGGAACACCAGGCCCAGCAGGCCGGCGGTGATCAGCGTGGCGGGCATCGGCAGATCAACCTTGCGACGCGGTCTTCTTCGGCGCCTCCGGCACCCAGCGCTCGATCAGCTTGTAGCTGCGCTCATACCATTTGGAGCCGGGATAATTGTTGCCCAGCACGGCCGCCGCCTTCACCGCCTCTTCGGGGATGCCCATGGCCAGATAGGATTCCACCAGGCGTTCCAGGGCCTCCGGGGCATGGCTGGTGGTTTCATAGCGTTCGACCACGGTGCGGAAGCGGATGATCGCCGCCAGATAGAGGCCCTGCCCCTGATAGAAACGGCCGATCTCCATTTCCTTGCCGGCCAGGTGATCGCGCGCCAGATCGATCTTCAGCCGGGCATCGGCGGCATAATCGGTGTTGGGATAGCGGCGGATCAGTTCGCCCAGCGCATCCAGCGCCTGCTGGGTGATCTTCTGATCCTTCTCCACGCCGGTGATCTGGTTGTAATAGCTCAATGCCACCATGTAATAGGCATAGGGCGCCTCGCGGCTGCCGGGGTGCAGCGACAGGAAGCGCTGCGCGGCGGCGATCGCTTCGCCATATTGGCCAGACACATAATAGCTGAACGACGACATCAGCTGCGCCCGGCGCGCCCACACGCTGTAGGGGTGCTGGCGTTCGACTTCGTCGAACTGCGCGGCAGCCAGCCGGTAGTTGCGCCGATCCAGCGTTTCGCGCGCGGCCGTGTAGAGCGTCTCCACGTCCTGCGCCAGGTAACGCTGGTCCTTCTTGGCCTTGCCGCCACCCGACGCACAGCCGGAAAGGACGACAAGTGCGGCAAGCGCGGCGAGGGCGATATGGCGCGAACGGGGCATGACGCGTTCCCTAGCAGGATGGCAGCGACGGGAAAAGCGCGATCGGCGGCCGGCGGCTGGTCAGACGGTCAGCACCACCTTGCCCAGCGCCTTCCTGTCCATCATCCAGCGGATCGCCGCCGGGCCTTCATCCAGAGCGAAATGGCGCGAGACGTGCGGCTTCAGCTTGCCATCGGCATACCAGCGCAGCAGTTCTTCCATATTCTCCTGGTGCAG
The DNA here is from genome assembly GCA_025458465.1 of Sandarakinorhabdus sp. Lineage (GTDB taxonomy): Bacteria > Pseudomonadota > Alphaproteobacteria > Sphingomonadales > Sphingomonadaceae > Sandarakinorhabdus. Next base: position 23,824 of record JALOSK010000006.1, read on the forward strand.
CGCCGGTTCGTGCTGCGTGAACGCGCCCCAGAACACGCCCACGATGCTGGCCCCCTTGATCAGCGGCAGGTTCAGCGGCAGCGCCGGGATGGCGCCGGCGGCAAAGCCGATGACAAGATAGCGGCCATTCCAGGCAATGCTGCGGAACGCCGGCTCGGCAAAACGGTCGCCCACCGGATCATAGATCACGTCCGCCCCGCGCCCGCCGGTCAGCGCCTTCACGCGCTCCTTCAGATCCTCGGTCGTGTAATTGATGGTCTCGTCGGCGCCCATCTCGCGGCAGAGCGCCAGTTTCTCGTCCGAACTGGCCGCCGCGATCACATGCGCGCCCATCACCTTGCCCAGTTCCAC
>JALOSK010000007.1 GCA_025458465.1 Sandarakinorhabdus sp.
CAGCGCGATGGCCAGTGCCGTGATCAGCGCCCCGATCGCCCGGAAGCTGATGTAGCGGAACAGGTTGAACAGGCCTTCATAGCCAGCAAGATCGGCGAGCAGCTTGATCATGCCGCAGCCTCCATCTGGCCAAGCGCCTCGATCACGCGGGCCAGCCGCATCGAATTGGATCCTTTCACCAGCAACACGTCGTCGGCGCCCAGCAGCGGCGCCAGTTCGGCCAGCGCGGCATCGGCATCGCCGACATGGCGCACATCCACCCGCCGCTTCAGCGCATCGGCCAGCGGCTGCATCTCGGCACCCACCAGCACCGCCAGCGTCACGCCGGCGCCGGCCACATCATCTGCCAGGCCGGCGTGAAGCGCTTGGCTGTGCGCGCCCAGTTCCTTCATGCTGCCCAGCAGCGCGATGCGCCGGCCATGGCGGGCCGGCACCACGTCGCGCAGCACGGCGAGGCTGGCGGCCATGCTGGCCGGATTGGCGTTGTAGGCTTCATCGATGATGATGGCCTGCCCGTCTCCCGCCGGCACGCGCAGGCGGCGGCCACGACCGGGCAGCCCGTTCATGTCGGCCAGCGCCAGCCCGGCCAGTGCCAGATCGCCGCCGGCGGCATGCACGCCGGCCAGCACGGCCAGCGCATTGTTCACCCAGTGGCGCCCGGCCATGCCCACCTTGAAGATCAGCGTCTCGCCGTGGATGCGGGCGGTGACACAGGAACAATCGGGATGCAGCGCCACGGCCTCGGCACGCACATCGGCGTCGGCCGCTTCGCCAAAGCGCACCACGCGGGCGCCGGCATCGCGGGCGGCGCGTTCCAGCAGGGGGGCGTGCGGATTGTCGGCCGGGATGATGGCGGTGCCGCCTTCCGGCAGGCCGCCGAAGATCTCGGCCTTGGCGCGGGCGATATCGGCTTCGGTGGCGAAGAATTCGCGGTGGGCAGAGGCCACCCAGGTGACGATGGCGATGTGCGGGCGCACGAGCTGCGTGAGCGTGGCCAGTTCGCCGGCATGGTTCATGCCCATTTCGAACACGCCGAAACGGCTGGCGGCCGGCATCCGGGCCAGCGACAGCGGCACGCCGGTGTGGTTGTTGTAGCTTTTGACGCTGGCGTGCACGGCATCGGGCGCAAAGCGCGACAGCGCGGCTTTCAGGGCTTCCTTCACGCCGGTCTTGCCCACGCTGCCGGTCACGCCGATGCGCACGGCGCTGCTGCGATCGCGCGCGGCAGCGCCCAGCGCATCGAGGGCGGCGGTCGTGTCGGTCACCAGCACATGCGGCGCGGCGACCGGCTGGCTCACCAGCAGGCCGGCGGCGCCGCGGGCAAGCGCGGCATCGATGAAGCGGTGGCCGTCGGTGGCCTCGCCCTTCAGCGCGATGAACAGATCGCCGGCTTCCACCTCGCGGCTGTCGAAACTGACACCGCCCACGGCGAAATCGGCGCTGGCCGTGCCGCGGCAAGCGGCGGCGATGGCGGCGCTGGTCCACAGGCTCATGCCGCGCACTCCCGTGCCACGGTCACGTCATCGAAGGGCAGCACCCTGTCCCCGATGGTCTGGCCCTGTTCATGGCCCTTGCCGGCGACCAGGACGACGTCACCGGCAAGGGCCATGTTGATCGCGTGGGTGATTGCCCGGCGACGATCCGCAATGCCCTGCGCGCCGGGGGCGGCGTGGAGGATGGCTGCGCGGATGGCCGCCGGGTCTTCACTACGCGGGTTGTCGTCGGTTACGATGACGACATCGGCATGGGCGGCCGCAGCCTCCCCCATCAGGGGACGCTTGCCGGCGGGACGCAGCGCCGCGCAGGCGGCCACGATCGCATCGGGCGTATGGGCATAATCAACATAGACGGCGGCGCCTGAACGCGTGATGACAGCGCGTTCCAGCCGGCCGCGCACGCCCTGCACGCGCGCCAGATCGGCCAGCGTGCGGGCCACATCGCCGCCGGTTGCCATGACCAGACCGGCAGCGACCAGCGCGTTGGCCGCCTGATAGGCGCCGATCAGCGGCAGCATCACCTTGTGCTGCCGGCCGCCGGCCTCGATCACCAGTTCCTGGCCCAGCCCGCCGGGCGCGGCGCTGATCAGCCGCAGATCCGCGCCGGCCTTGCCCACGGTGAGCAATTTCAGCCCGCGTGCCTGGGCAATCGCCGTCATCCGGGCTGACCAGTCGCCATCATCGGCCCAGATCACCGCGGTGCCGCCGGCGTCCACCACCTCGGCAAACAGCCGCGTCTTGGCGGTGAAATAGGCATCCATGGTGCCGTGGTAATCAAGGTGATCGCGCGACAGGTTGGTGAAGGCCGCGGCCGCGACGGGCAGGCCTTCGGTGCGATACTGGTCCAGCCCGTGGCTCGATGCTTCGAAGGCGGCATGGCTGATGCCTTCGCGCGCCAGCCCGGCCATGGTGGCGAGGAAGGTGACGACATCGGGCGTCGTCAGCCCGCCGGTGCCTTCGCGCGGGTTCACGCGATCGTGCCCGGTGGTGACGCCCAGCGTGCCGATGCTGGCGGCGCGGTGGCCGGCCATGTGCCACAACTGGCGGGTGAGTTCGGCGGTGCTGGTCTTGCCGTTGGTGCCGGTGATCGCCACGGTCACGGCCGGGAAGGGCGCGAACACCCGCGCTGCCAGCCGGGCGAAGGCGCGGCGCGGGTTGGCGTCGGCAATGTGGAAGGCGCCTTCAACCTGTGCGTCCGGGCGGGCCACGACGGCGACGGCGCCGGCGGCAATGGCTGCGGGAATATAATCCTCGCCATTCACCCGCGCGCCCTGGAAGGCGCCGAAGATGGTGCCGGGCGCCACCTTGCGGTGATCGATGGCACATGCGGTGACGGCGGCGTTGCCGCCACCGTCCACCAGATCGCCAAGGGTAAGGGTGCCCGCTGCCACTGCCTATTCCTCCACCACGGCCTTGGCGGGCAGCATCCCGGCCAGGTTGAGATCGCGGCTGGTATCGGGCGTCACGCCCAGCGGTGGCGCGATGCGGCGGATGATGCGGTTGATGGCCGGCGCCACCACCATGCCGGCGGTGCGGAAGCCATAGGTGGCCTTGGAACCGCGCGGATCGTCCACCATCGCCACCACGACATAACGCGGCGCGTCGACCGGGAAGACGGCAGCAAAGTTCACCACGTTCTGGCCGTGCACATAACGGCCATTCTCGATCTTTTCGGCGGTGCCGGTCTTGCCGCCCACCCGATAGCCCGGCACGTCGGCCTTGCGACCAGTGCCGTTGGTGACCACCAGCCGCAGCAGGCGGCGGATTTCCAGGCTGGTGCGATCGGAAAACACGCGCGTGCCCGGCGGCACCGCGGCGGCATCACGCTTCAGGATGGTGGGCGGGCGATAGAAACCACCGTTGACCAGCGTGGCATAGGCATTGGCCAGGTGCAGCGGGGTCACTGTCAGGCCGTGGCCATAGCTGATCGTCATGGTGGACAGCTGGCCCCAGTTGGACAGCGTCGGATATTGCGGGCGGGCCTTTTCCTGCAGCTCGAACTCCAGCGGCTTCAGGAAGCCCAGCTTGTCGAGATATTCGCGCTGGCGATCGCGGCCCACTTCAAGCGCCATGCGTGCGGTGCCGATGTTGCTGGAATACATGAAGATTTCCGGCACGCTCAGCCAGCGGTTCTTGGCGTGATCGTCGCGGATGCGAAAGCCGCCCATCTCGAGCGGGCGGGTGGCGTCATAACGCTTCTGCAGATCGGTCAGCACGCCGGTTTCCAGCGCGGTGGCGATGGTGAAGGCCTTGAAGGTGGAACCCAGTTCATAGCCGCCCAGCGTCACCCGGTTGAAGCGGCTGCCATCATCGTTCGCGACGCTGTATTTGGTGCCGTCGGCGCGCTGGCCCGGCGCATTGGGGTTGAAATCGGGCAGCGAGACCATGGCCAGCACTTCGCCGCTGTTCACGTCCATCACCACGCCGGCCGCGCCCTTGGCGTTCTGATCGGCCACCAGCGCGGCCAGTTCGTTCTGCATCGCCTGCTGCACGCGCACGTCCAGCGACAGGGCCAGCGGCTGCGCGCGCTGCACCGGATCGGCCAGCCGGTCCTGAAAGGCCTTTTCAACGCCAATCAGGCCCTTGCCCTGGTCGTTGGTATAGCCCAGCGCCTGCGCGGCGAGGTTGATGTTGGGATAGAGCCGCTCGGCCTCGCGGGCCAGTTCGATGGCCGGTTCACCCAGTTCGTTGATGCGCTGCGCCTCGCCGGGCAGCACGCGGCGCGCCAGATAGCGGAAGCTCTTGCGGCTGGTGAGATCGGCCAGGATGTCTTCGCGGCTGCGTTCCGGCAGGATTTCGGCCAGCTTGGTGGCCAGCACTTCCGGATCGGAGGCGAGCCGGCGCGGCATCACGGTGATGGCATAGGCTTCGAAGGTGCGCGCCAGTTCGACGCCGTTGCGATCGACGATGTCCCCGCGTGGCGGGGCAGCGCTGATCGGCGCGACTTCACCGGCGGGCTGCCCCTCGATCACCGCAAGATCGATCAGCCGGGCCAGGATCAGCAGCGCCAGCAGCGGGAACAGCATGATCAGGAAGGCCAGCCGCTGCCGCGCCTGCGCGCGCGCCGTCACCCGTTCCCCGGCCAGCGTCGGGCCGGCTGCCGGGGCAGCGGCCGCAATCGGTCCATCGCCGGGGATGCTGGCCATCAGCGCTCCCCACCCTGCGGCGTGGCCGGCGGGTCCTTGCTGGAGGCGGCGGGGCTGGATTGTGCCGGCGTCGATGGCGGCGACGAAATCACCGCTGGCGCCGCCAGTGTCGGCATCGGTGCCGCCGCCGGCAGATCAAGGCCGGCACCAAAGCTTGCCGTTACCAGCCGCGCGCCGCCCGGCGCGGTGGGAGCAACAGGCGCCGGTGCCGATTTGGCGGCCGGGCCGTCTTCGGCGATGGCGAACTGCACTGATGGCGCGGTCGGTTCCTTCGGATCGGGGCGGGCGGCATAGGCCACCAGCTGCACCGGCGATTGCAGGATCTGCCCGGTCTGCGGCGCCGAAAGCTGGAACACCGCATCGTTCCAGCGCTGCAGTTCCGGCAGGCCGGCGCGGGTGCGCAGTTCGGCTTCCAGCTCGCGGACGCGCACCTTGTTTTCCACCAGCGCGATGTTCAGCCGCGTCACGGCCCGGCGTTCGGCAGCGGCGCGCGTGGTGACCACCTGCGCGCCGGCCACCACGGCGGTGGTGCCGACGATCCAGAAGATTGCCGAAAGATACTGGCGCATGCCCAACCTCATGCCCGGTCCCCTGCATTGACGGATGCCGCCGGCCAGGCCGGGGCTGCGGTGCGCACGGCGCTGCGCAACGTGGCGCTGCGGGCGCGCGGATTGCGGGCCAGTTCGGCAGCGCAAGGCCGCACTGCCTTGGCCGGCTTGTGGAAACTGGGCGTGCGCGTCGCGGCAGCCTGCGGCATGTGGCGCGAGGCAGCCGGCTCGCTTCCCGACCGTTCGCGCAGGAAGGCCTTCACGCGCCGATCCTCGGCGGAATGGAAGCTCACCACCGCCAGCCGGCCGCCGGGTTTCAGCAGGCGTTCGGCCGCCACCAGCCCGGCATCAAGCTGGCCCAGTTCATCGTTCACATGGATGCGCAACGCCTGGAAGCTGCGGGTGGCCGGATCCTTGCCGGGCTCGCGATTGCCCAGCACGCGGCGGATCAGGCCGGCCAGTTCGCCGGTGCGGGTGAAGGGGCGATCGGCCACGATGGCACGGGCGATGCGGCGGGCGCCGCGTTCGTCGCCCAGATGATAGAGCACGTCGGCAATGGCTTCCTCGCTCGCCGTGTTGACGAAGTCGGCAGCGCTCGGCCCCTGCTGGCTCATGCGCATGTCCAGCGGGCCATCGGCCTGGAAGGAAAAGCCGCGCTCCGCCGTGTCGATCTGCATGGAGGACACGCCAATATCGAAGGCGATGGCGTCCACGGCCGCGACACCGTGCTCCGCCAGCCCGTCCACCAGCTCCGAAAACGGCCGGCGGATCAGGGTGACATCGTCGGCCGTCGCCAGATCGGCGTTGAGGGCATGGGCCGCAGGATCGCGATCGAAGCCATAGGCGTGGCCAATGCCGAACGCCCGCGCGGCACGCAGATAGCCACCGGCACCCAGGGTGGCATCGACATAGAGATCGCCCGCCTTCAGCGCGAGGGCGGCCATCACCTCGGCCAGCAGCACCGGGATGTGGGGGGCGCCGGGAGCGGTCGCGCCAGTCAATTGGAGGCTCATTGCGGCCGCTCCTGCGGCAGGCCGCGCGCCTGCATCTCGCCGGCCACCAGCGTGCGCTGCACCTGCGACAGGCCGGACTGGTCGCGGAAGGTCCACGGATCCCACAGTTCGAAATAGTCGAAGCCGGCGACGAACCAGACATGGCTGGTGATGCCGCCCAGCGTCTTCAGGATGCTGGGCATCACCACCCGGCCGGCATCATCGATGCCCAGCTTCTGCATGAAGCCGGCCAGACCGGTATTCTCGGCATAGGCTTCATCGGCCATCGGATCGGCGTGGCGGGCGGTGACCCGGGCGCGCAGCACGTCGGCATGGCTTTCGTCATAGGCCATCAGGCACGGCCGGCCGGCATGGCCGGGGCCCACCAGCAATTCGCGCGGGCTGTTGCGGGCGGCAAGCACGGCACGAAAGTCAGCCGGGATCGACAGCCGCGACTTGGCGTCGACGGCATTCAATCCAAAGCCAAAGAAATTCGTGCCTGTCACCCCGTTCCCCCGACCGCGAAAAGCCGGGTGATGCGCTGCCGATCTCGGGTCAGTCCGCCTTGAAGGCTGTCAGACCGGGAGAGGGCAACGGGCACACCACCCGCATTCCGCTGTGGAAAACGGGTGTATCATGGGATTTCATGGGCCTCAATGGAATCTCATGGGCAGAAGGCCGTATAAATGGGGATATCCAAGGTCAAATGCTGCCGCTTCGGGCGATGTTCTTCTCCTGTTCTGTCCAATGATGGCCTGTGGATAAGTCTGTGGGGTGGATTTGGCGCGAATCGGGTGGGATTTGCTCCCACCGGGAGGGTCAATTCATGGGTCGGGATGGGCTGGCGCACCGATTCGCAGGCCCGGTGCACCGATTGTGGCCGTGTCAGTCGCCGGCCGGGCGGGTGGCCGGGCCGGGCGCGACGCCCAGCACGGCAAGGGATTCGCCGGCGCCGGGACGCTCGGTCCGGGATGCGGGCTGCAAGCCGGCCGCGGCAATCATCACCACCAGGAAGATGGCGGCAAGGCCGGTCAGCCCCCAGCGCAGGCGTTCACCGCTGCGCCTGGACACAGACGTCCGCGCGGCAGCCTCCGGCGCTGATCCGGCGGCGGCTGAAACCATGTGCTGGGCGCTCTGGTTCATGGGCCGCGACAATATCCCCATGAGTCAGGCCGGGGCAAGCCCTTTGGCGGCCAGCCAGTCTGCGTTGTAAATGGTTGAAAGATAACGAAGTCCGCTGTCGCACAGGATGGTGGCGACAACATGGCCCGGCCCCAGTTGCCGCGCCAGGCGCACCGCGCCGGCCACATTGATGCCGGAAGACAGGCCCAGGCAGATGCCTTCCTCGGCATTCAGCCGGCGCACCCAGTGCAGCCCCTCCTGATCGGGCACGCGGAACTGGGCATCGACGGCAAGCCCATCCAGATTGCCGGTGATGCGCGACTGGCCGATGCCTTCGGACACGCTGGAGCCTTCCGCCCGCAGCTCGCCATGGGCGAAATAATTGTAGAGCGCGGCGCCTTCCGGATCGGTGAGTGCGATGGTGATGTCGGGCTTTTCGGCACGCAGCCCCAGCGCCACGCCGGCCAGCGTGCCGCCGGTGCCCACCGCGCAGGTGAAGCCATCAATGCGGCCACCGGTCTGACGCCAGATTTCGGGGGCGGTGGTGCGGATATGCGCCAACCGGTTGGCAACATTGTCGAACTGGTTGGCCCAGATGGCCCCCGGTGTTTCCTCGGCCAGCCGCCGCGACGTGTGCACATAATGGCCGGGATTGGCATAGGGCGCGGCCGGCACCAGCACCAGTTCGGCCCCCAGCGCGCGCAGCGTGTCCTGCTTTTCCCGGCTCTGGGTTTCGGGCATCACGATGATGGTGCGATAGCCGCGCGCCGCGCCCACCACGGCGAGGCCGATGCCGGTGTTGCCGGCGGTGCCTTCCACGATGATGCCGCCGGGCTTCAGCAGGCCGCGTTCTTCCGCATCCTCGATGATTCCCAGCGCGGCGCGATCCTTCACGCTGCCGCCCGGATTGAGGAATTCCGCCTTGCCCAGGATGGTGCAGCCGGTCTCCGCACTGGGTCCTTTCAGGGTGAGAAGCGGCGTGTTGCCGATCAGGCTGACGATATCGGGGGCGATCTGCATGCGCCCTTTTACGCCCTGTGCGCGGCCGCCGACAAGGAAGCTCTGTTGAAGCCGCCCCAAGCCCGGCTAGAGTGTGGTCGATGCGCGTGCCTTCTGCCTGTCTTTTCGCCCTGCTGCTGGCGAGCTGCGATACGGCGCCGCCCGGCGGCGAGCTGGCCGTCGTGGTGGCGGGCGACCCCGGCCCGTCTGCGGCGCTGGCCGAAACGCTGGCCGCCGAGGCCAGCCGCGCCACGCTGATCACCCGCGCGGCCGGCGGCGAACCCGCGCCGGGCCTTGCCACCAGCTGGCGCTTTCTGGACCAGGGGCAGGATCTGATCCTGCGGCTGGCACCCGTGCGCTGGCCCGGCACGGGGGACAAGCCGGGCGCCGAACTAGTGGCGCGGGACGTGGTGAACGGTCTGCGCCGGGTGCCGCGCGCGGCCCGGCCCGTGCGCGCGGCGGCCGGGCTGGAGGCGCGCGACACGGCGCGGGCGCCGATCGCGCGGGTGGTGGAACTGGCGCCAAGGCCGGCAACCCCGTTCCTGCTCGATTGGCTGGCCGATCCGGCGCTTGCGGTGCTGGATCGCCGCGGTCAGCCGTTCCCGGGCCCCTATGCACTGACCCGTGACAACGCACGCATCCGCCTCGCGCGGCGCAGCGAAACACCGCGCCCGGACGCGCAGGCCGCCAGCATCCTGATCGAAACCGCCGCCCCCGCCGATGCGATCTCCCGTTTTGCCGGCAAACAGCCCCCGCTGGTGCTTGGTGCCGGGCTGGCGGGCCTGTCGGCTGCCCGCGCCGCCGGATTGGGCCGGGCGCTGCAGGTGGAACCGGTGCACGGTGTCATTGGCCTTGCCATTGCCGGTGGGCGCGGCGGCGCGCTTGCCGATGCCCGCGTGCGCCGTGCGCTCCTGCTCGCTGCCGACGGCGAGGCGCTGGCCAACCGGTTCGCGCTGGCAACGCTGACCGCGCAGAACCGCTTGTGGGATGGCCTGCCGCCGCCGGCTGATGATCGCGCGCTGCCACTGCCTGATCGACAGGCCCGGGCGGCGGCCCTGCTGGCAGAAGCTGGCGGCTGGGGCCCGGATCAGCCCCTGGCGCTCACCCTGCTGGTGGCGGCTGGGCCGGAAGCCGGGCAGCTGGCTGATGAACTGGCCGTTGGCTTCAAGCCGCTGGGCATCGCACTGAAGATCGTGCGGGCACCGCGCGATGCCGCGGCCAAGGCGCCGCCGCACGATCTGGCGCTGGTGGAACTGGTGGCGCGCGTGGCCGATCCGGTTGCCCACCTTGAACGCTGGCGCTGCGCGCGGGCACAGCCGTGCAGCAGCCAGGCGGACGCGCTGCTTGATGCGGCGCGAGCCGCGGGCGGTGATTCGGCGGCACGCACGTCGGCTGCGGAAAAGGCGGAATCGGCCCTGATGGTCGATCCCGCCTTCATTCCGCTGTTGCGGCCGGTGCGCTGGTCACTGGTGGCGCCGGGCATCACCGGTTTTCAGGCCAATGCTCTGGGCTGGCATCCACTGGGCCGCATCACCCGTTCGCGATAGGCCGTCCGATCAGCATTGCCGAACGGTGCGCTTGCCGATTTCGCGGCCGGCGAGGGCGCCGGCGCCGGCAACCAGCGCGGTTTCGCCAAGGTTGCCGCCCAGCAGCGCGGCGCCCGCACCGGCAAGGGCGCCACCGGCCACGGTGGCGCGGTTCTTGGCGCGCTTCTTGGCGCGCTGGCATTCGGCCAGGCTGTTGTATTGGCGGCCGCCGGTTTCGAACAGCACCGGGCCGTTGTTGTTGCGGTCATCATTCTGGGCCAGCACCGGGGTTGCCACCGGGCCGGCCATGCCCAGCAGGGCGGCGATCAACAGGGTCTTGCGCATAGGTAACTCTCCCTCTTGCCAGCGGGGGGGCTGGCCACCACATTTTCCGACACGACGAATCCGCCCTCTCCTCGTGTCGCAGGCGCAAACTGCCGGGAGCCATGTGAATTGATGATGAAGCATTTTTTCCTGTCCGCGGTTCTACTCTCCGCACCGGCGCTGGCGCAGCCGCTGGTGCCGGCCACCACCGCCGATGGCCGCAGCGTGATGCTGCGCGCCGAATATGTGCCGGCCAGCGATTTCGCGCCTGAAATGGCCGAGGCCAATGCAGCCGCTGCGCTGCCGCCGCTGGCACCCGATCCGCGCCTTGCGCCGTCCCCGGCGGAAGCCCGCACGCTGGCCCCGCGGGCGATGCCGCAGACGGCAGCTGCGCCGCTGCCGCCGCTGCCGGTGGTTTATCAACGCACCATCGTGCAACCGATGCCGATCCCGGTCGGTTATGCGCCCGCACCTGCGTGGGGTGGTGGCGGCTGGGGTGGCGGCGGCTGGGGCGCCGTGCCCGTGCTGGGCTGGGGCGGTGGCTGGAACAGGGGCTATCGCGGTGGTTGGAACCGTGGCTGGAATGGCGGCTGGAATGGCGGCTGGAATGGCGGCTGGAATCGGGGCTATCGGGGTGGCTGGGGCTGTCGCTCCACCGGATCGGGGGCATTGCTGGGCACGGTTGCCGGTGCGGTGATCGGTTATGGCCTGTCCGATCCTTGGAACCGCGGCACCGGCACGGTGATCGGCGGCGTGGTCGGCGGCCTTGCCGGCAGCGCTATCGAACGGTCTGGCCGCTGCTGATCACGGCCAGGAACGCCGGCCCCCAACGTTCCAGCTTGGCAGCGCCCACGCCCGGCACGCGGCCCAGTGCAGACAGGCTTTCGGGCCGGCTGGTGGCCATCGCCCGCAGCGTTGAATCGTGGAACACCACATAGGGCGGGACACCGGCTTCGGCGGCCAGTGTGCGGCGCAGGCTGCGCAGCGCCTCGAACAGCGGCTGATCGGCGCCGGCGAGGCCCGCATCGGCGCTGCGCTCGCTGCTGCGGCGGCTGCGCGGAGCGGCCTGCTTCAGGCTGATTGCAATCTCGCCCTTCAGGATCGGGCGGGCCGCTGGCCCCAGGATCAGCCCGCCATGTTCGGGATCGCGTTCCAGCGCGTCGATGGCCTCCAGCTGCCGGGCAAGGCCCTTCCATTGTTCGGCCGGCCAATCATTGCCGATGCCAAACAGCGACAGCCCATCATGATGGAATTTCTGCACCTTTTCGGAAGGCTTGCCGGCCAGCACGTCGATCAGATGGCCAACGCCGAACCGCTGCCCGGTGCGATACACGGCCGACAGCAGCTTGCGCGCCGCTTCGGTGGCATCAACGATCGCCGGCGGGTTGAGGCAGTTGTCGCAGTTCCCGCACGACGCTGGCGGCACTTCGCCGAAATAGCGCAGCAGTTCGGCGCGGCGGCAGCCCGGTGTGTCCAGAAACGCCAGCAGCGCGTTCAGGCGCCTGGCCTCACCCGCCTTGAATGCGTCATTGCCGTCGCTGGCCGCGATGAAGCCACGCTGGCGGGCGACATCCTCGCCGCCCCAGATCAGGTGGGCCACCGCCGGATCGCCATCCCGCCCGGCGCGGCCGGTTTCCTGATAATAGGCCTCGATCGAACGCGGCAGCCCGGCGTGGGCGACAAAGCGCACGTCCGGCTTGTCGATGCCCATGCCGAACGCGATGGTGGCCACCATCACCATGTCCTCGGCGGCCACGAATTCGGCCTGGTGGCGGCTGCGCGACACCGGGTCCAGCCCGGCGTGATAGGGGCGGGCGCGGATGCCCTTTTCCACCAGCGCGGCGCAGATGTTTTCGGTGGCCGAACGGGTGGGGGCATAGATGATGCCGGCCTGCCCGGCATGGCCGGCCAGGAAATCCAGCAACTGCCGTTTCAGATTGTCCCGTCCGGCCACCTGGTACCGGATATTGGGCCGGTCAAAGCCCGACAGCGTCACCCGATCGGCCGCGATGCCCAGTTGCACGGCGATGTCCGCCCGTGTCTCGCGGTCGGCGGTGGCGGTCAGCGCGATGCGTGGCACGCCGGGCAGGGTTTCGCAGAACGGCTTCAGGCGGCGATATTCGGGGCGGAAATCATGCCCCCACTGCGACACGCAATGCGCTTCGTCGATGGCAATCAGGGCGATGGGCACCCGGGCCACCAGCGCGGCAAAACTGTCGGTCAACGCGCGTTCGGGGGAAACATACAGAAGATCAAGCTGGCCATCGGCCATGTCGCGCCACACGCTCGCGCTGTCGGCCGATTGGCTGTTCAGCGTGGCAGCGCGCACGCCGGCCGCGCGCAAGGATCGCACCTGGTCTTCCATCAGGGCGATCAGGGGCGAAATCACCAGGCCCGTGCCCGGCCGGATCAGCGCCGGCACCTGATAGCAGATGGATTTGCCCGCACCCGTGGGCATGATCGCCACCACGTCGCGCCCGGCCAGCACATCGTTGATGATGGCAAGCTGCGGCCCGCGGAATTCGGCATGGCCGAACACCTGTCTCAATATGTCGTGTGGGGTCATCACGCATCCGATAGCGGCTGTGTCCCGGCGCTGCTATGCCCTTGATGATGAAACGCGCAGGCTTTCCGGCCGGCGGCTGGCGGGCCGCTGCGGCGTGGCTGGCGGTGGCGGGCGTGCTGGCCGCTGCTGCCCTGATCCTGTGGCAGGAACTGCGTCCGCCCGCCCGGCTTGCGCCGGCGCCGCAGCGCGCCGTGGCGGTGCGCGCGGAACGGCTGCCGGGCGATGGCGCGGTGCTGGGGCCGTTCCGGCTGGCCGGCGCGCTGGCGCTGTACAGTGATGATGCTGGCTTTGGCGGCCTGTCCGGTCTTGCCGCGCTTCCCGATGGAAGGCTGCTGGCGGCAAGCGATGCCGGCCAGTGGCTGCGCCTGCGTCCGGTGGTGGCGGCCAACCGGCTGCGCGCTGTTGCGGGCGCCGGCATGGGAGCCATCGCAGCACCGGCGGGTGACAAGACCGATCTTGATTCCGAAGCCATTGCCTTCACTCCCGATGGCCGCACGCTGGTCAGCTTCGAGCAGCGCCACCGCATCCTGGCCTTTGCCGGCATCGGCCCGCCGCAGCGGCCGGCGGGCGCCCTGTATCGCACGCTGGCGCTGGACTGGCCGCCCAATGGCGGCGGCGAAACGCTGGCGGTGCTCCCCGATGGCGCCTGGCTGTGGCTTTCGGAAGCCGCGCGCGCCGGCGGCGATGCGCGGCGCGCCCTGCTGATCGAAGCCGGCGGCCGCACCCGGCAGATCAGCGTGCCCGGCCTGGCCGGCTTTTCGCCCACCGATGCCGCCGTGCTGCCCGATGGCCGCCTGCTGCTGCTGCACCGACTGTTCAACGGTGTCTCCAACGAGGCCGCGATCACCCTGGTGGATCTGGCGCCCGTGCGTGCCGGTGGTGATGCGGCCCGCGCCCGCCTGCTGGCGCGCTGGGGGCCAGACAGGCCGTGGCCGGTGGACAATATGGAAGGCCTGGCGCTGGCCAGCGAGGCTGGCAAGCCGGTGCTCTATCTGGTGTCGGACGACAATTTTTCAGGCCTGCAGCGCACGCTGTTGTTGCGGCTGGAGATCATCGCGCCGCTGGATTGAGCGCGTTCAACCGCCGGGATGCCACATTGACCAGAAGGGCGGCGCTTCGCCGTGCTGCCATTGGTTGCGCACGCCAAAGCCATGCGCCTGATAGAGGCCGACATTGGATGGCGTGGCGGTCTCCAGATAGCAGGGCGCAGCGTCGGCCCGCGCCAGCCCGGCGCGCAGCAAGGCGCCGCCGATGCCGCGGCCCTGGCCGCTGCGGGCGACGCCGATGAACTGCAGATACCAATGCGGGCGCCGATCATGCTGATGATCCATGGCGCCCATCAGGCCCAGCGTGCGCGGCAGGGCGGTGCCGAACGCCAGCAGCAGGCGCGGCAGGTTGGCGACAAGGCTGGGGGGTGGCAGCGCCCAGGCCCCGGGTGGCCGCCACAGCGCGGCGCCGATGATGGTTCCGGCATCATCTGTGGCGACGTGGGCCAGCGGCAGCCGGGCATCAGCCCGGGTGATCAGGCTGAAGAAGCGGCGCAACTGCGCTTCGCGGCGGCGTTCATCGCGATAGATCCAGCACAGCGCCGGATCGTCGTGGAAGGCATCGGCCAGCACCGCGATGATGGCCGGCCGGTCTGCCGGGGTGGCGGCGCGAATCAGGGGCGGTGGGCGCATGACCGGCACTTTAGGCGTGCGGCGCCACAAGGACAAAGCAGCCCAAAACAAAGGCGGCCGGGGAATGCCCGGCCGCCGTTGGTGCGCAAGAACAGGGCGTCGCTTACGCGGCGACGGCCGCCTGCTTCTTGGCGATTTCCTTCTTCAGCTTCACGCAGCGATCAGACAGCAGCTCGTCGCTGGTCTTCAGCAGCCAGTTGTCCAGGCCGCCAACATGTTCCACCGAACGCAGGCCGTTCATGGAAACGCGCAGGCGCACACCCTTGCCCAGCGTGTCGGAGATCAGCGTCACGTTCTGCAGGTTGGGCAGGAAGGTGCGCTTGGTCTTGTTGTTGGCATGGGACACGTTGTGGCCGATCTGGCGGCCCTTGGCGGTCAGTTCGCAAACGCGCGACATGGCGGAAACGTCCTTGCTCGAAAGTGGTGCCCGAGGGCGAATCGAATCTGTGCACGCAGCAGCCACCGGCAAGGGGCTGCCACAACAGGGGGCGGCGCATAGCCCAGCGCGCATCAGGCGTCAACCGTCGCATGCCGCATGCGGCCGGTGCGAACGGGGCTGGACGCGGCCGTCAGCCCGGTGCAAGGATTTGTTCATGCCCTGGTTCGCCATACACTGCATCGACAAGCCGGATTCGGCCGACCTTCGCGCCGAAACCCGCCCCGCCCACCTGGCGCACGTGAACGCCCATCGCGATCAGGTGCTGGTTGCGGGCCCGCTGCTGCGCCCCGATGGCCGCGCCATGGGCAGCCTGTTGATCATGGAGTTCGAGGATCGCGATGCCGCGATCGCCTTTTCGAATGCCGATCCCTATCATCAGGCCGGCCTGTTCGAGAGCCGTTCGATCACCAACTGGCACAAGGTGCTGCCGTAAGGCGGGCGCGCAAACAGCGCAGCTGTTTGCCGACTCAGCCAAGGCCGGCCGGCGACCAGGAATGGCGGTTCTCAAGCCGCCATTTTCGTGTGTCGTCCGACGGCATGGCTTCGCCATGCCGGGCCGTCTTTTGCCCGTCAGAGGGTGCGCCAATCCAAATGAAGGAAAAGCGGGCGTGCCAAAGCCACGCCGTCGAAGCTGTTCGGCTGGGCTGAAGGCCCAGCCGCCAGCCCGGCCGAGCTTGCGCCTGTCGGCGCGCGGCACGCGCGCACGTGGCGCGGCGCCCTAAAACGCCAGCCCCTGCCGTTTCGCCATGCTGGACAATTCGGCGCGGATATTCACGCCCGGCATCGCCAGCCATTCCAGAATCGCGTCCGACACCGGTTCCAGCGTGGCAGATCGGATCATCGCCTTGATCGGCCCGATGCCGGCCGGCGTGATCGACAGGCGCTCGACGCCCAGCGCGATCAGCGCCAGCGCTTCCAGCGGGCGGCCGCCCATCTCGCCGCACACCGTGACGGGCACATCATGGCCGGCGGCGGCACACACGATGCGGCGGATCACGCGCAGGATGGCGGGTGACAGCCAGTCATAGCGATCGGCAAGGCGCGGGTTGGCACGATCGGCGGCGAACAGGAACTGCGTCAGATCATTGGTGCCGACCGAAACGAAATCGGTCATCGGCAGCAGCAGATCGAGCTGTTCGATCAGCGCCGGCACCTCGATCATGGCGCCATAGAGGATTTCGGTGGGCACAGGCCGGCCGGTGCTGATCAACCGTTCCTTCTGGGCTTCCACCAGGCTGCGCGCCTCGGCAAATTCCCAGGGTTCGGAAATCATCGGGAACATCACCGAAAGGGTGCGCCCGGCGGCGGCCTCCAGCAGGGCGCGGGCCTGCACCTTCATCAGGCCGGAACGGCCCAGGGCCAGGCGCAGCGCGCGCCAGCCCATCGCCGGGTTCTCGTCCTCCTCGCCTTCGGCCGCCAGATAGGGCACCGCCTTGTCGCCGCCGATGTCGACGGTGCGGAACACCACCGGCTTTTCCCCGGCGGCATCCAGCACGGCCTTGTACAGCCCCTGCTGGCGTTCACGCCGGGGCAGGGTGGCCGAAACCAGGAACTGGAATTCGGTGCGGAACAGGCCGATGCCATCGGCGCCAGACAGCGCGATGGCGGCCGCATCGTCCACCAGGCCGGCGTTCATGAACAGGCTGATCTCCCGGCCATCCTTCGAAATGGCGGGCAGATCGCGCACCTTGGCCCATTCTTCGGCCTGGCGCGCCTTCAGCGCCCGCATCGCCTGATAGGATTTGATGGTGGCCGCCGTTGGCCGCACCAGCAACGCACCGTTGCCGGCATCGACGATCAGTTCATCGCCATCATTCACCTGGCCGAACAGCTGGTCCACGCGGCCCAGCACCGGCACGCCCATGGCGCGCGCCACGATGATGACGTGCGCGGTCAGGCTGCCTTCCTCCAGCACCACGCCCTTCAGGAAGCGCTTGTCGTACTCCAGCAGTTCCGCCGGGCCCAGGTTGCGGGCGATCAGTATGGCATCGGCCTTCAGGCCGCTTTGTGCGGCCGTGCCCAGTTGGCCTGAAAGGATGCGCAACAGCCGGTTCGACAGGTCATCAAGGTCCGAAAGCCGTTCGCGCAGATAGGGATCATCGATGGAGCGCAGGCGCAGCCGGTTGCGCGACTGCACGCGCTCCACGGCCGCCTCGGCGGTCAGCCCGGTCTCGATCGCCTCGTTGATGCGGCGCGCCCAGCCTTCGTCATAGGCGAACATCTTGTAGGTCTCGAGGATCTCGTGATGATCGGTGCCGGCAACGAATTCGGATTGGCCCATCATCGTGTCGATCTGCTCGCGCATGCGGCGGAAGGCATCGACAAGGCGGGCGCGTTCGGTGTCGGTATCATCGGCCACCGTGTGTTCCACCACCACGCGCGGCTGGTGGAACACCGCAAGGCCGCGCGCCAGGCCATCCACCAGCTTCAGGCCATTCAGGCGCACCGGGCCGCTGTTGGCGGCGCGCAGCTTTGCGGCCTGGGCATCATCCACCAGCCCGGCGCTGTGGATCAGTTCCGAAAGCACCATGCCAACAGTTTGCAGCGCCTCGATCTCCACCTCGTCATAGGCGCGCGTGTCGCGGTGCTGCACGGCCAGAACGCCGATGGCCGCCTCACGGCGCACGATCGGCACGCCGCAGAAACTGTGAAACGCCTCTTCCCCGGTTTCCGGGCGATAGGCGAAATCCGGGTGGGCGCGCGCTTCGGCCAGCGCCAGTGGTTCGCGGCTGGCGGCGATGGTGCCCACCAGGCCCTGGCCCATCGAAAGCCGGGTGACATGGACGGCCGATTGCGCAAGGCCGAAGGTGGCATAAAGCTCCAGCAGCCCATCGCGCAGCAGGTAGATGGAGGCGACCTCGCTGTTCAGTTCGGCGGCGACGATCTTCACCACCTGGTTCAACTTGGCCTGCGCGCCCGTCTTGGCCGCCATCACATCGTGCAGGCGGCGCAAGATCTTGCGGGCGGCGCTGGCGGGCGGCATCAGGCAGCAGCCTCACGCGCGAAGCGGCGGGCAAGCGCGACTTCGGCTTCCGCCACCAGTTCGTCGATGATGTCGGCCACCGGCTGCACCTTGGTGACCATGCCCACCGATTGCCCGGCCATCAGGCTGCCGTTCTCCACGTCGCCTTCCACCACGGCGCGGCGCAAGGCACCGGCCCAGTAATGCTCGATCGCCAGCTGCCCGGCGGCCAGGTCCATCTCGCCGCGGTCAACCGCTTCGGCCACCTCGCGCTGGCGGGCATTGAAGGCCTCGCTGCCGGCATTCTTCAGGGCGCGCACCGGGATCACCGGCAGGCGCGGATCGATCTGCACGCTGGACAGCGCATCGCGGGCGCTGGCCCGCACGAAGGCGGCCTTGAACTTCTCGTGCGCGACGCTTTCGGCAGCGGCGGCAAAGCGCGTGCCCAGCTGCACACCCGAAGCGCCCATTTCCAGATAGGCGGCAATGGCGTTGCCGCGCCCGATGCCGCCGGCCACGAACACCGGCACATCGGTGATGGCCGGCAATATTTCCTGCGCCAGCACCGTAAGGCTCACGGGCCCGATATGGCCGCCGGCTTCCGAACCTTCGATGATGATGGCATCCACGCCCGAACGCACCAGCTTCTTCGCCAGCGCGGCGGTGGGCGCAAAGCACATCAGTTTCGCGCCGAACGCCTTGATGGCGGTGATTGCCGGGCCGGGTGGCAGGCCGCCGGCCAGCACGACATGGCTGACATTCTGGCGCGCGCATACCTGGATCAGTTCATCCAGCTGCGGGTGCAGGGTGATCAGGTTGACGCCGAACGGCTTGCTGGTGAGTGCGCGGGTCGCGGCGATTTCCGCTTCCAGCAGCGCCGGCGGCATCGATCCGCAAGCAATCACGCCAAAGCCGCCGGCGTTGGAAATGGCCGAAACGAGGTTGCGTTCCGAAACCCAGGTCATCGCGCCGGCCATGATGGCATGGCGGGTGCCCAGGAAGGCGCGGCCCTTGGCCGATGCGGCGTCAAGATGCGGAGTGGCGGTCATGCTGCGCCGGCCTCCGGCGCGGTTTCCACTGGCGCATCAAGCCCATAGGCGGTGTGCAGCACGCGCACGGCCAGCTCCACATAATCCTGCGGGATCAGCACGCTCACCTTGATCTCCGATGTGGTGATGGCCTGGATGTTGATGCCGCGGCTGGCCAGCGCCCGGAACATGGTGGCGGCCACCCCGGCATGGCTCTTCATGCCGACGCCCACCACCGAAATCTTCGCCACGTCGTCATCGGCCAGCAGCGCTGCAAAGCCGATGGCGTCCTTGGCCTTTTCCAGCACATCGAGGCTGGCCGGCAATTGCGCGCGCGGGACGGTGAAGGTCAGCGTCACCTTGGCCTCGTTGCGGTCGGCCACCACGCCGGCGATCAGTTCGCGTTCCATCTCGTCATCCTCGTCAACCACCAGCGTGCCGGGCGCGTCCGAGAAGCTCGACAGCACCTGCACCACCACCTTTTCCTTCATGGCCAGTTCCACCGACCGTGTCTGCAGCACCTTGGCCCCCACGCTGGCCAGTTCCAGCATCTCCTCGTAGGTGATCTTCATCAGCTTGCGCGCCCGGGGCACGATGCGCGGATCGGTGGTGTAGACCCCATCGACATCGGTGTAGATATCACATCTGTCGGCCTTCAGCGCGGCTGCCAGTGCCACAGCCGACGTGTCCGATCCGCCGCGCCCCAGGGTCGTCACCCGATTGTCACCGGTCAACCCCTGGAAGCCCGGCACCACGGCCACGGCGCCGCTTGCCATGCTGGCCAGGATGGCGCCGGTGTCGATATCCTCGATGCGTGCCACCCCGTGCGCGCTTGATGTGCGGATTGGCAGCTGCCAGCCCAGCCAGCTGCGCGCCGGCACGCCCAGCGCCTGCAGGGTGATGGCGAGGAGGCCCGAGGTGATCTGCTCACCGGCCGCCACCACCACATCATATTCCGCCGGATCGGCCAGCGGGCTGGCCTCCCGGCAATAGCCGACCAGCCGGTCCGTCTCGCCGGCCATGGCGGAGACGACGACCGCCACCTCGTTGCCGGCCTCCACCTCGCGTTTCACCCGCGCGGCGACGTTGCGAATCCGCTCCGTCCCCGCCATCGAGGTGCCGCCGAATTTCATGACGATGCGGGCCATGGGTGGCCTGTTCCTTCAACCGTGCGCCAATATTCACCTTGCCTGATAGGAATGGCGCGTGGCCTGTTCCTTCAACCGTGCGCCAATATTCACCTTGCCTGATAGGAATGGCGCGGGGCATTGGCAAGCGAGCGCTCCACCATAGAGGCAACGATCATGTCGCCAGCAACTGCCGATGCCGCCAGCATCAACCCCGATGAAGCCG
This sequence comes from Sandarakinorhabdus sp., assembly GCA_025458465.1. Taxonomy (GTDB): domain Bacteria; phylum Pseudomonadota; class Alphaproteobacteria; order Sphingomonadales; family Sphingomonadaceae; genus Sandarakinorhabdus. The sequence goes on from JALOSK010000007.1 coordinate 20,181, forward strand.
CGTTCTTCGGCGCGCTGGCCGGCGACTGGTGGAACCCCAGGGGCACATCGGCAATGCTGCACCGGATCACGCCGGTGCGGGTGGCGCACATCCGCGAACTGGCCGTGGCGCATTTCGGCCGCCAGCCGAAAAGCCGCCGGCCGCTGGCGGGCCTTGCCGCACTGGATGTCGGCTGCGGCGCTGGCCTGATGGCCGAGCCGTTGGCGCGCATGGGTGCTGCCGTCACCGCCATCGACGCCGCACCGGAAAACATCGCCGCCGCCACTGCCCATGCCGAAGCCGGCGGGCTGGCCATCGATTATCGCTGCGTCGCGGTGGAGGACCTTGCCGCCACTGGCGCGCAATTTGATCTCGTCACCTGCCTCGAAGTGGTCGAACATGTGGCGGGGCGGGACAGTTTCTTTGCAGCGCTGGCCAGCCTGCTGAAGCCGGGCGGGCTGGCGGTGTTCTCCACCCCCAATCGCACGCCGGCCAGCTGGGCCGTGGTGATCGCCGGGGCCGAATATGTCACCCGCAGCATCCCCAGGGGCGCGCACGACTGGAACCGCTTCTTCACGCCGGCCGAGCTGGCCGAAGCGCTCACCCACGCCGGCCTGACGCCAGGCCAGCCGGCCGGGCTCGGTTGGCGGCCGGGCAAGGGCTTTCACATCAGCGGTGATGTGGCGGTGAACTATTTCCTGCCGGCGGTGAAATCGGCCTGAACCTGTGGCACACTCATCGCGCAACCGGGGGATGGGCGATGCGCGTGATGGTGCTGGTGAAGGCCACGGCAGACAGTGAGGCTGGTGTCATGCCGGAGGCGTGGTCCAGCGAAATGATGGCCGCCATGGGCCGGTTCAACGATGAACTGCGCGCCGCCGGCTTGCTGGTGATGGCCGCAGGGCTGGCAGCGTCCAGCGCGGGAAAGCGCGTGGCCTTCGATGGTGAAGCGCGTACCGTGATCGATGGCCCGTTTCCCAACCCGCAAGAGTTGGTGGCGGGCTTCTGGTTGTGGGACGTTGCGGACATGGACGCAGCGCTGGCCTGGGTGAAGCGCTGCCCCAACCCGATGCCGGGGCCCAGCATCATCGAGATCAGGCCGCTGCACCAATAGGCTTGGCGCCACGCGGCGGCTGTGCCAGCCTTGGCGGCAGGAGGATCGCTGCCATGACAACGCCATTGAAGGGCATTCACCACAGCGCCTATCGCTGCCGTGATGCCGAGCAAACGCGCGCCTTTTATGAAGACGTGCTGGGCCTGCCGCTGGCGGCCGTGGTGCAGGAGGAAAAGGAGCCGGGATCGGGCCTGCCCAATCCGTTCGTGCACCTGTTCTTCCGCCTGCCGGATGGCAATTTCATCGCCTTCTTCGATGCGCCGAACAGCGCGAAGGAGGGCGATTTTGATCTGGCGCACGGCTTTGATCGCCATGTTGCCTTCGAGGCTGACAGCGAGGAAAAGCTGCTGGCCTGGCGCGACAAGCTGAACGCCGCCGGGGTGCCCTGTTTCGGGCCCATTGATCATGGCTTCGTGAAATCGGTCTATTTTGCCGATCCCAATGGTCTGCCCCTGGAAATCACCGCGCGGGTGGCGGCGCACGACGCCATATTGGCCGAAGACGCCAGGACCGCCCATGCTGTCATCAAGGCATGGTCGGAACGCAAGGCCGCGAAAGGACAGGCCGCGTGAGTTACACCCGCACGCCGCTGCTGATTGCCTTTCGCGAGGCGGTGGGCCTGCGCGACACCTATGGCGGCATCGATGGCGTGGTGGCGTTGCAGGCGCATCATCTGAAGCCCGATGCGCCGTCGGACACCATCGTCATCTTCATGCACCCGATGGGCATCATGCATTATCTGCCACTGCCCGGCGCGCTGGCAGACGCCGGCATCCACGTGCTCACGGCCGTCTCGCGCTATCCCAACAATGATTCGGCGCTGATCATGGAGAAGGTGGCGGTCGATCTGGGCCGCTGGGTGGCGCACGCCCGCGAGGTGCTGGGTTACAGCAAGGTGGTGCTGGCCGGCTGGTCAGGCGGCGGCAGCCTGGCGCTGTTCTACCAGGCCGAAGCGGCTGACCCGCAGATCACCCACACGCCGGCGGGTGAGGCCTTCCCGATGGCAGAGGCCAAGCTGCCGCCGGTGGATGGCATCATGCTGCTGGCCGCGCACGTGTCCCGCGCGCAGACGTTGACCGAATGGCTGGATGCGTCGGTGAGCGACGAGGCCGGGCCGGTGCGCGACCCGAAGTGGAATCTGTACAGCCCGGAAGCACCGCAGCCACCCTATTCATCCGATTTCCTCGCCGACTATGCCGCGCGGCAGGTGGCCCGGTCCAACCGCATCACCGCCTGGGCACAAGCAACGCTGGCCGAACTGAAGGCCCGCGAAGGCCCGCATGCCGAACGCGCCTTCATCGTGCATGGCACCATGGCGGCGCCGTGCTGGCTCGATCCGGCGGTGGATGCCAATGATCGCCAGCCGGGCCGCTGCTATCTGGGCGATCCCCGGCTGATCAATGACAGCCCCGGCGGGCTGGGCCGCTTCACCACGCTCCGATCATGGCTGTCGCAGTGGAGCCTGAAATCCAACGCCTGTTCATTGAAGGTTGGGCACCGCATCCGTGTGCCGGTGCTGGTGGTGGGCAACACGGCGGATGATGCCTGCACCCCCAGCCACACGCAGCGGCTGTTCGATTGCGTGATGAATGCCCCCAGCCGCGAACTGCAGCTGGTGCACGGCGCAACGCATTATTACGCCTTCCAGCCCGATCACCTGAAGCGTGCCGCCGGCATCGTCACCGATTGGCTGGCACGGTACGGGTTTCAGCCGGCCTTGCCGCCGTCATAAACCAGGCTGACCATCACGCCGCCTTCGGCTTCGTCGGGGTTGACGGTCAATTGCAGGGCGCGGCCGCTGGCCTTGTCGGTGAGGGCCAGCATGCGCCCGGCGCCCATCGCCACTTCGGCTTCTACCGACAGGCCTTCGGCCTTGGCCTTGTCCCGGTAGAAGCCGATCACGTCGGCCATGCTGGCCTTTGTGCGGAAATTGACCATGCCCTTGGCCTCGCCCTCGGCGCCGGTCACCGCGCTCAGGATCCGTGCATCGGCGTAAAGCGGCGCGAAGGCGGGCAGGTTTTCGGGCGCGGCGATGCCTTCGTCGCCGCCGCCATAGCGCACGGTGGCCTCCTTGCCGTCCTTGTCGGTCACGGTGGCGGTGACGCCATCACCGCTGCTGTCGATGCTCACGCCTTCCTGCTTCTTCTCGCTGCCGCAGGCAGCCAGCAGCAGGGCAGCGGCGGTCAGGCCGAAAATCTGTTTCGTCGCGGATGTCATGGCGCTTCCCCCGAATGCCGATCAAGGCCGTGATGGTGGCCCGGCGGGGAAATTTCGGCAACCCCAAAGGGAGGTGGGCCTTACAGGAAGCGCGCCACCACGTCGCGATAGCTGCGCGACACCTTCACCTGGGCGCCGCTGCCCAGCACGAGGAAACATTCGCCGTTGGTGTGGGGCTTCACGCTCTTGATATTGTCCAGATTGACGATGGTGGAACGGTGGATGCGCTGGAACTTGCGCGGATCGAGCCGCTTTTCCAGATCCTTCATCGTCTCGCGCAGCACCAGCGTCTGATCGCCGGTGTAGATGCACATGTAATCACCGGCAGCATCGATGCGCTCGATATCGCCCACGTCGACACGGAAGATCTGCCCGCGATCCTTGATGTTGAGCACCTTCTCGAACCGGCTGGCCTGCGGGGATTCGCCCAGATCGTCGGGCAGCGCTTCGGGCGCCACTTCCGACAATATTTCCTTCAGCCGTTCGGCGCCCTGCGCGCCCTGCCTTTCGGCAAGCCGCTGGCGCACGCGTTCGATGGTGGCGGCCAGCCGGTCTTCCTCCACCGGTTTCAGCAGATAATCCACCGCCTGCGCCTCGAAGGCTTTCAGCGCATGCTGCATGAAGGCGGTGACGAACACGAACAGCGGCGGATCGATGTCCGACAGGCCGGAAACGACGGAAAAGCCGTCGAAGCCCGGCATCTGGATGTCCAGGAACACCAGATCGGGCTTGTGGGTGCGGATGGCGCGAATGGCTTCGCGGCCATTGGCGCAGCGTTCGATGATCTCGATATCGTCGAACGGCTGCAGCCGCAGTTCGAGGCCCTGGATGGCCAGGGGCTCGTCGTCAACAAGGATGGTGCGAATGGTCATGGGCTTACATTTGGGGTGCCAGCACCGGCGATGCAACCGCCGGCGTGGTCGTCTGCGGTGCAGCGTCGGTCTGGAACGGCACGTCGATCAGCACGATCAGGCCGTGCGGTTCGTTGTCGGCCAGTTCGAGCCGGTGATCCTCGCCATAGCTTTGCAGCAGCCGCTCGCGAATGTTGGCCAGCCCCACGCCCGTGCCGCCCGCTTCGGCCGGCACCGCGCCCAGCCCCGGCCCGGTATCGGCGATGGTGATCACCAGCCGCGCCCCCATGCGCCGGGCATCCACCAGAATGTCGGCCCCGTCTTCGGATGGGGTGACGGCATATTTGATGGCATTCTCGATGATCGGCTGCAGCAGCAGCGACGGCAGGCGGGCTTCCATCACGTCGGGCGCGATGTCGAAGCGGGTGCGCAGGCGATTTTCAAAGCGGGTGCGCTCGATATCCAGATAGAGCTTCAGCGCCTCGGCCTCCTGCGCCACCGTGGCCAGCCCCTCGCGTTCGCCCACCAGGCTATAGCGCAGGAAGCTGGCCAGGCGTGACAGCATGGCGTTGGCGCGATCCGTCTGCTTCAGCAGCACCAGGGTGGAGATGCTGTTGAGCGTGTTGAACAGGAAATGCGGATTGAGCTGATAACGCAGCATGGCCAGCTGCGCGCTGTTGGCCTGCGCCGCCATGTTCAGCATCCGCTCTGACTGTTCGGCCAGCAGCAGATAATAGTTGATGCCGTAATAAAGACCGGTCCACGCGCCGAGCACCGCGAAATCCAGCAGGATGGCGCCCAGGAACTCGATGCCCTGTGGCTGCCAGCCGGGCTGATAGAAGGTGGCATGTGCCCACACTTCCAGCACCGAAAACAGCGCCGAGGCACCGGCCAGCAGCAGCGCCGTCACGGTCCAGGTCCATACCGGTTTCATGGTGATCAGCCGGCGATAGGCGGCGGCCAGCAGCAGCGTGATCGAAAAACCGGTGGCGGTCACGATCACCGCCGGCAGCACGAACGCCAGGCCCATGGAATTGGCCAGGCCCGAAAGCGCGCGCAGCAACAGATAGGCCAGCCAGCCGCCGCCCTGCAGGATCCAGAAGGCGCGGTTCTTGTCGTGGAAAAAGCCGGTGCGCAGGCGGGTTTCAAGCATCGCTGCCGACAATAGCGTTTCGGGCGGAAAAGGCCAAATCGCGCCGCTGGCCAGCCGCCGCAGCGCCGGCTAGGCTGATGTGATGGGCCTTTCCGCGACGCATCTTCAGGCCAGTCTGGCTGCGCTGGCCGTCGATCATCCGGCGGTGGCGGCGGCGCTGGCGGCGCATGGCCATCCCGAACCGCGGGTGCGCCCGCGCGGCGCGGCCACCATGATGCGGGCCATCGTGGCGCAACAGGTGTCTACCCGTGCCGCCGCCAGCATCTGGGCCCGGCTGGAGGCGGCCTGCGGCGGCGACATGGACGATCTGGCCCGCGTGGCGGCCACGCCGTTCGATGTGCTGCGCAGTGCCGGGCTTTCGGGGCAGAAGGCCAGTTATGTGCACGCACTGGCCGAAGCGGTGACCGCAGGGCATCTCGATTTTGCGGCGCTGCCGGAGGAGGACGAGGCGGCCATCGCGCTGCTGTCGTCGGTGAAGGGCATCGGGCGCTGGTCTGCCGAAATCTATCTGCTGTTCGCCGAAGGCCGGCCGGATGTGTTCCCGGCCGGCGATCTGGCGCTGCAGGTGCAACTGGGCCGTCTGCTGGGCGAGGAGACGCGCCCCACGGAACGGCGCGCCCGCCTGCTGGCCGAACCGATGCGGCCGCACCGCGGCGCGCTGTCGATCTTCCTCTGGCACAATTACAATGTCGTCGCGCTCTGATATGGGCGCCTGATGCAGCCCAATTTTCAACCGCGCATCACCGACGTCACCTCGCCCGCCAACCCGGTGCTGAAGAGCCTGAAAAGCCTTTCCGAGAAGAAGGGCCGGCGGGAGGCCGGGCAATTCCTGGCGGAGGGTTTGCGCGTCTGCACCGAGGCGCTGGCCGCCGGCCATGTGCCCACAACGCTGGTGTTCACGCCCGAGGCCGAACGCCATCATCTGACGCAAGCCCTGATCGCCGCGACGGCGGCGGCGCGCGGCACCGCCTTGCGCACCACGCCCGATCTGATGCAGCGGTTGACCGGCAAGGACAATGCCCAAGGCGTTGCCGCCGCCTATCCCATCCCCGACACATCGTTGGCGCGCATCGACCGCAGCACCGCCAATCTGTGGCTGGTGGCGGAAAATCTGAAGGACCCCGGCAATTTCGGCACCATGCTGCGCACCTGCGATGCCACCGGGGCCGGCGGCGTCATCCTGCTCGATCAAAGCTGCGATCCGTTCAGTGTGGAGGCCGTGCGTGCCAGCATGGGCGCGCTGTTCAGCCGGCAGGTGGCGCGGGCTTCGGGCGCGGCGTTTTTCCAGTGGCTGCGCGCTGGCGATGGGCAACTGGTTGGCGCGGCGCTCGACGGGCGCACCATCGATTATCGCGCGCACCAGTACAAGGCGCCCTGCTTCCTGTTCATGGGCAACGAACAGTCCGGCTTGCCCGCCGATTATGCCGCGCAGTGCGATGCGCTGGTGAAGCTGCCGATGCTGGGCACGGCCGACAGCCTGAACGTCGCGGTGTGCGCCGGCGTGCTGCTTTATCATGCGCTTGGCCAGTTGGGTGACGTTTCGGTCATTTGACGCCGCCCCGCCCGGCGCCCACGGTTCCGGGACAACAGGGGAGCTGCACGACATGAAGAAAATCCTGGCCCTGCTGCTGGCGCTAACCGCCGGCACTGCGCACGCTGCCGGCATCACCGCGCTGGTGGGCGGGCGGCTGATCGACGGCCAGGGCGGGCCACCCTTGGCCAACAGCGTGATCCTGGTGGACGGAGAGCGCATCGCCGCCGTCGGTACGGTCGCAACGCTGCCAGTGCCGGCCGGGGCCACCGTGGTTTCCACCGAAGGCATGGATGTGTTGCCCGGCCTGTGGGACATGCACGTCCACCTGATGATCAACGGCCACGCCGATTATACCCATTGGGACAAGGCCTATCTCGATCGCTTCGGGCCGGAAATCATGCCGGCCAGCGCCGTGCAGCTGCTGCTGGCCGGTGTCACCAGCGCGCGCGATCTGGGCGGGCCCTTGCAGGAATCCATCGCCATCCGGGAAGATGTGAAGGCCGGCCGCAAGCCGGGCCCGCGCCTTTATGTGTCTGGCCCCTTCCTGCAGAAGAAACCCTATCCCGGCACCGAGGCGTTCCGCTGGGGTGTGGACAGTCCCGAAGATGCCCGTGCCAAGGTGCGCAAGCTGAAGGCTGCCGGCGTCGATGTGATCAAGCTGGTGGACCAGGACGAAGTGGGCGAAGCGACGACCCGCGCCATCGTGGACGAAGCCCACAAGCTGGGCCTGAAGGTGGTGGGCCACAGCCACCTGCCCGAAGAAATCCGCATCGGCCTGAAGACGGGCATCGACAATTTCGAACACACCGGTCTGGGCGCGGCGCCGCGCTACCCGGATGACATCATGGTGGCGCTGGAAGCCCGCGCCGCCGAGGGCCGGGTGCGGGGCAGCCCGCTTTACTGGACGCCGACGATCAGCGGCCTGTTCAATAACGCCAGCCTTTTGACCAACCCCGAAAAGCTGGACGATGCCTGCTGGCAGCGCGGCCTGAAACCGGACACGGTGGCCGACATCAAGGCCTCGCTGAAGGATGTATCGGCGCTGGAATACAACCAGCTCACCCCGCGCCGCAAACCCACGCTGGACACCAAATTCGCGCAGCTGCGCAAGGCCGGCGCCATCCTGCTGATCGGGACGGACAGCGG